>NZ_JASHKU010000030.1:0-85380 GCF_030056875.1 Rhodococcus sp. IEGM 1351
CTCGAATGAGTCAACGAATCAGACTTCGCGCGCATCTTGACGTGAGGCAATAGGGCCCCTAGGGTAACCATTGGGTATCGCACCCGGCCCGAGTAGCTACAGGATCGCTCCGGGGTTGAGGATCCCCAGCGGGTCCAGTGCGTTCTTGATCCGCTGCGTCAATTCCATGACGTCCTCGCCCAACTGGTCGGGCAGCCAGGCCTTCTTCAGCCGGCCGACGCCGTGCTCGCCGGTGATCGTGCCGCCGAGAGAGAGTGCGAGGTCCATGATCTCGCCGAAGGCGAGGTGAGCACGCTCGGCCATCGCGGCGTCCTCGGGGTCGAACACGATGAGCGGGTGCGTGTTTCCGTCGCCGGCGTGCGCGATCACCGCGACCATCACGTCACGCTCGCGGGAGATCGCCGCGATTCCCTCCACCAGCGCAGGAAGTTTCGGGAGCGGGACCCCGACATCCTCGAGGAGCAGGCTGCCGAGACGCTCGACCGCGGGGATGGCGAATCGTCTTGCCGCGGCGAAGGCTTCGCCCTCGTCTGGGTCGTCGGTGGTGAAGACCTCGGACGCGCCGCTCGCCGTGCAGGCGTCCGCCATCACGGAAATCTCTTCGGCCGCAATCGCACCGGGCGCGTCCGAACGCGCGATGAGCATCGCCTCCGCCGTCCGGTCCAGGCCCATCTTCAGCGCGTCCTCGACGGCGCCGATGGAGGTGCGGTCCATGAATTCGAGCATCGACGGCCGCAGCGTGCGGGTGATGGCCAGGACGGTGTCGGCGGCGGCCTGGACGGAGGCGAACGACGCGACGAGGGTGCTCGACGGCGGCTGGGCCGGGATCAGCCTCAGCGTCGCCTCCGTGACGATGCCGAGAGTTCCCTCGCTCCCGACGAACAGCTTGGTCAGCGACAGGCCTGCCACGTCCTTCAGTCGCGGCCCGCCCAGGCGCACGTCCGTCCCGTCCGCGAGAACGACGCGCAGTGCGAGGACGTAGTCGGTGGTGACGCCGTACTTGACGCAGCACAGGCCACCGGCGTTGGTCGCGACGTTGCCGCCGATCGAGCACATCTCGAACGACGACGGATCCGGTGGATACCAGAGCCCGTGCTCGGCGGCCGCGGCCTTGACCTCCGCGTTGAGCAGTCCCGGTTCGACGACGGCGATCCGCGTCACCGGGTCCACCTCGATCCGGCGCATTCGCTCGGTGCTGACCACCACGCAGCCCGCCACGGCGGTGGCGCCGCCGCTGAGCCCGGATCCCGCACCGCGCGGGATCACCGGTACCCGGTGCTCGGTCGCCCAGCGCATCACCACCTGGACTTCCTCGGTGGTCGTCGGACGGGCGACGGCGAGGGGGAGGACGGCGTCGGGATCGCGCGCCCAGTCCTGGCGGTAGGAGACCAGGATGTCCGGATCGGTGACGAGGCATCCCTGGGGGAGCGCGGCGGCGAGCGTCGCGAGTACGTCGTCGGTGACCGTCATCGTGACTCCTGAAATGCGGGTGTCGGAGGCCCCGACGGTAACCCAGCGGGCCACGGGTGTCCTCGAATTGGTCAGGCGTCCAACTGAACCGATTCCGACCCGATTGTTCGGATATCGCTCCAACCTGGACGTTCGGCCTGGAAGCGAGACCCCAATAGTCCATCTGTTAGTTACTTACGCGTAGGAGTCTCACGATGTGGGATCAGGGGGGTGAATTTTTTCCGGGGTCCCGGCGGTGGGGTATGCAACCGGGTCCGGGGGAGAAAATGCAGGTAGGGGCGCCCCCTGAACCGCGTGGAACCGGACGAATCGGGTGTAACAGAGGTCACATTCGTCACTCTGTTACCGGATCGTATCGACCAGGCAATGCAAAAACTCACTTCTACGGGTTAGCGTCTTGCATCGTCAAACACCGGCGAGGCGTTACACCCAAACGGAGATTCTCACGAAATGTGAGCTAGAACACGGTTGGGGCCGGGTTTTGCCGCACCGACCCTGGAAGGACCCGCACCGATGAATGCACTCCACCGAGATCCCAGCAGCTACATCTCCGCGATGTTCTCGTACGAGTTCCTCGACGGTGGCATCGACTACGATTCCATCGAACAGATCCACCGTGGCGAGTTCGACGAATGGATCTTCGCACTGGCCGGTTCGGGGTTGTTCACCAACGAGGAAGTTCGGTCCATGGTGCAGGAATGGCGCCTGAACCCGAAGACCCTCCTGAACACGCTCCTCGCCGACGCGGACGAAGTCACCGCCAAGCGCTGCGAGGTCACCTGGGCCGCACTCGACCGCGTCGCCCCGTTCGCTCCGTCCGTGCCGGTAGCCGTCTTCGGCTGAAGGCCTTCCCGCCGCACTCGCCGTCGTCACACGAGTTCGGTTCGATCTCCGTTCACGACGATCGCCTGATCGTCCGTCAAGGTGCGGTACTCGATGCCGGCGAGCCTCAAAGCGTTGACAGTGCGCCGAACGGCGGCCGCGTCCTCCAGGGGCACGGCGTCTTCGGCCCCTGGAAGCTCCGCAGGCGCGTGATGGGGCACGATCGCGAAGCTCACCACGCCCAGGCCGTCCCAGAGCGGCTCCATGCCGCAGGTTGCGACCACCTCCGCCGGGTCATCGGAGGAGTCGAGGCCGTGCAGCGTCGGTGTCATCACACACGCCCCCGCGCTGTAGCCGGCGTACACCAGCGAATCGCTCAGCAGTAGTTCCGGGATCACCCGGTCCGCCCCACTCCGGGCCATCTGCGCGCGCAACACGAACGTGTTCCCGCCGCGCACCCACAGCATGCCGAACCCCTCCAGCCGCTCCTTCAGCGCGGCGGACCGCGCGCGCCCGTCGCTGCCGATGTAGTCGCGCAGATCCACCTCCTCCGGGGTGAAGCCCAGCCGCGTCAGCGGCATCACGTCACTCACGACCGCGGACTTCCGCGCCGTCCGTGGCCACGCGTCCGCGGCCGCGGCAATCACCCCCACGCGCCCCGGACGGCCGACCAGCGACAGCAGAGGCGCGGGATCCGCACCGAACCGATACGAGGACAGGAACAGGCGCACCGCGGTCAGATCGTGAACGCGAGGTTGTCGACGATCCTCTTGCCCACGGCGGTGTCGCCGCTCAATGCGATCTCGTCGCGGTGATCCGCCGCGGTCGTCCGGCCGCCCGCCAACCGGGTGAAGAGTCGGGAGTCGACGGTCACGGTCGTGGTGGCCTCGGACGGTAGTTCGTCGACCACCGAGGCTCTGCCGTCGACGGCGACGTGAATGTTGCGCGCGAGCGGTCCCGTCAGCTCCAGGGTGATCCTCGACCCGTCCGGGGCCTTGCCGCGCTTGCCGACGAGGAACGCGACAGCGCCCGCGATCTCCTCGAACGCGGTCTCCGCGCGCAGGCCTCCCTCGTTGCCGGGCAGCGCGAGGGAGTCGCGCAGGTCGAGCTCGTGCATCCAGCAGTCGAACACGCGGATGCGCATGAACCGGAGGTAGGGCGCCGGACCGACCGGTGTGGTGGTCTCGGCCTCGAACTCCTCGTCGGTCATCTCGCTCAGCTCCGACCGCCTGCGGGCCACGATCGCCCGGAAACGCTCGAGCATCTCGGGGCCGGAGCAGCCCCGCAGGCCCTCGACCCACTCTTCGTTGAACGCCCCGATCTCGTTGCGCACGTGCGCGAGGCCGCGGACGTCGATGCTGGTGTGCGGTGCGGAGATTCCGGCAAGCAGTGACTCGGTGCCGATGAGATGCGCGGTCACGTCGTGGACGGTCCACCCGGGCAGCGCGGTGGGCGTGAACCACGCGTCGCCGGACAACGAGGACAGCACCTCGTCGAGTACATCCCACTCCTCGAACAATGCGTCGAGGATCGGTTCCTTCTGCAGGGCATTCACGGGTGGTACGCCTCCTTTTGCCTCAACTCTAGGACCTCCCGACGGAGCGTCCGAGCGTTTTCGCCGCGGGCGGACGAATGCGCCGGTGACGGCGTCGAAGGTCTCCCCGTCCCGGGTTCGGTGTGGTAGACCGATGGTGAGAATCTCCATTAACAAAAGGAGTGCGGATGTTCCCTGGAAACTTCGTGGCGACCACCCCGGACAAGCCCGCTGTCATTCGTCCCTCGACGGGGGAGCGGCTGACCTACCGGGAGTTGGACGAGCGGTCCACCCGCCTCGCACGGCACCTGCGCTCGCTCGGCCTGAAAGTCGGCGACCACCTGGCGCTCGTGTCGAGCAACGATCTCCGGGTCCTCGAGGTGTACTGGGCGGCGCTGCGATCCGGGCTGTACATCACAGTGGTGAACTGGCACCTCACCCCGGAGGAAGCCGGTTACGTCGTGGACGACTGCGGAGCCGAGGTGCTCATCGTGTCCGCCGACGCGGGCGGCGCCGTGCCGCGCGACCCGAATCAGCTTCCCCGCGTCCGGCACCGTCTCGTGTACGGCGGCGTGCTCGACGGATTCGACAGCTACGACGACGCCGTGGAGGCGCAGTCGGCCGAACCGCTCGATTCGCAGCCCCGCGGGCAGGACATGCTGTATTCGTCGGGCACCACCGGCAGGCCCAAGGGGATCAAACCCGCTCTACCCGAAGGCGAAGTGGACACCACGATGGATCCGTACACCGCGGTGTTCGCCCCGATGTACGGATTCGATTCCGACACCGTCTATCTGTGTCCCGCACCCCTGTATCACGCAGCGCCGCTGCGCTTCTGCGGCACCATCACCTCCGTCGGCGGCACGATCGTCCTGATGGACCGCTTCGACGCCGAGGAATCGCTGCGGCTCATCGAGGAATACCGGGTGACCCACAGCCAGTGGGTGCCGACGATGTTCGTCCGGATGCTCAAGCTGCCGAAAGACGTTCGCGACAAATTCGACGTGTCGAGTCTGAAGGTGGCCATTCACGCGGCGGCACCGTGCCCGCCCGACGTGAAACTCTCGATGATCGAGTGGTGGGGCCCGGTGATCCACGAGTACTACGCGTCCACGGAGGGTGCCGGTGCCACGTTCATCGACAGCGCCCAGGCCCTTGCCAAGCCGGGATCGGTGGGCCACGACGGGGTCATGGGCATCGTGCACATCTGCGACGACAACGGTGCGGACGTACCCGTCGGTGACATCGGAACCGTCTACTGGGAGAGGGAGGAACGGCCGTTCGAGTATCACAACGACCCGGCCAAGACCGAATCCGCGACGCACCCCGACCATCCGACCTGGACCACGAGCGGCGACATCGGGTACATCGACTCCGACCGCTTCCTCTACCTCACCGACCGCGCCGCGTTCATGATCATCTCGGGCGGGGTGAACATCTACCCGCAGGAGTCGGAGAACGTCCTCACCATGCATCCCAAGGTGTTCGATGTCGCGGTCATCGGCGTGCCCGACGAGGAGATGGGCGAACAGGTCAAAGCCGTCGTGCAACTCGTCGAAGGGGTGGAACCGTCCGATGCCGTCGCCCGCGAGTTACTCGACTACGTCCGCGACCGGGTGAGTCACTTCAAGGCGCCGCGCAGCATCGACTTTTCCGACGACCTGCCGCGCACCCCCACGGGCAAACTCGTCAAGCACAAACTTCGTGCCCGGTACCTGAACGCCGGCTGAATTCCCGCACGTCACCTGTCCCGCGCCGAACCGCAGCGCGGGCAGGTGCTCGCGGTGTGATCGGTGAGGAACAACCCGCAGTCGGGGCACACGCGGTCGAGCCAGCAGACGGGATCGCCGCCGAGGTCGTCGTCCGGGTCGGTGATGGGCGGGGCCTCGTCGCGGTGGGTGGTCACAACCGTTCCAGCATGTATTCGGCGAGCACCTCGGCGTGACTGTGACTGACGTCCTTCGTCGCGGTCAGGAGAACGATCGGCCGCCCCTGCGCGAGTTCCTGCACCCGCGCGACAGCCTTCCGTCCGCTCGGCGAGTCGAGCTCGTGGACGTACCGCTCGCGGAACTCGCTGAATGCGGCGACGTCGTGCGAGTACCAGTGACGCAGCTCCGTCGACGGCGCGAGGTCCTTGGCCCAGTCGTCGAAATGGAACGCGTCCTTGCGGAGCCCCCGCGGCCAGAGCCGGTCCACGAACAGTCGGAGTCCGTCGCCCTCGGTCGGATGGTCGTAGACCCGCTCGACGACGACCGGTGGATCCGCGGTGACGTCCTCCGCGCTCCGTTCCTTCGATGTGCTCATGGCCGAACCTCCGCTTCCTTGCGGCTGCCTACCGTCAGACTACGACCAAACGCCCTGTGACCGGGTTCACAAACGAGCAGAAAGATCTGTGAGAACGACTGTTCGGACTCGATTCAGACGCCTACCCACGGACTTCTCTGTTCCCTACGTCACGCATTCTCTGGCTACTATCAGCTAACTCAGTCGAGTCGGGGGAAATATTTCCGCTCATCATCGGTTGATCGCCGCTCGTCGCGGCACACACACCATCTACCGCAGGAAGTCGATACATGGATACATCGCAGAGCGCGTCCACTGCGCGCCCGACGGTCGGCGTCGTTCGGGAGTCGAACGACGGTGAGCGTCGGGTGGCGTTGGTGCCGAAGATCGTGGCGTCGTTGATCGCCAAGGGCGTCGACGTGGTGGTCGAGTCGGGTGCCGGTTTGGGCGCGCTGATCCCGGACGAGTTGTACACCGAGGTGGGGGCGAAGATCGCCGACCCGTGGTCGGCGGACGTGGTCGTCAAGGTTGCGCCGCCGTCGGACGAGGAAGTGGGCCGGTTGCATGCCGGGCAGACCCTGATCGGGTTCCTCGCCCCCCGCAACCAGGACAATCAGGTCGCCGCGCTGAAGTCTGCCGGGGTGCAGGCGTTCGCGGTGGAGGCGATCCCGCGGATTTCCCGCGCCCAGGTGATGGATGCGTTGTCGTCGCAGGCGAACGTGTCCGGGTACAAGTCGGTGCTGCTCGCGGCGTCGGAGTCGACCCGGTTCTTCCCGATGCTCACCACCGCCGCCGGCACGGTCAAGCCGGCGACGGTGCTGGTGCTCGGTGTCGGTGTCGCCGGTCTGCAGGCGTTGGCGACGGCGAAGCGTCTCGGTGGCCGGGCCACCGGTTACGACGTGCGCCCGGAGGTCGCCGACCAGGTTCGCTCGGTCGGTGCGCAGTGGCTCGATCTGGGGATCGACGCCGCCGGTGAGGGCGGGTACGCCCGCGAGCTGACCGAGGCGGAGCGGGCGCAGCAGCAGCAGGCGCTCGAGGACGCGATCAAGGGCTTCGACGTGGTCATTACCACCGCCCTGGTTCCGGGCCGTCCGGCGCCGCGGTTGGTGACCGCGGCCGCGGTGGAGGGCATGAAGCCCGGCTCCGTGGTGGTCGACCTGGCCGGGGAGACCGGCGGTAACTGCGAGCTCACCGAGCCCGGTCAGACCGTGGTCAAGCACGGGGTGACGATCTGCTCGCCGCTGAACCTGCCCGCCAGCATGCCCGAGCACGCCTCGGAGCTGTACTCGAAGAACATCTCCGCGTTGCTCGAGTTGATGCTCGTCGACGGGGCGTTGGCCCCGGATTTCTCGGACGAGGTCCTCGCCGCGTCCTGCGTCACCCGTGAGGAGGGTGTGTCCTAGATGTATACCGAATTGTTGGCGAACATCGCGATCCTGGTGTTGTCCGGGTTCGTGGGGTTCGCGGTGATCTCGAAGGTCCCGAACACGTTGCATACCCCGTTGATGTCGGGCACGAACGCCATTCACGGCATCGTCGTGCTCGGTGCGCTGGTGGTGTTGGGCAAGGTCGACAACCCGCCGTGGGGTCTGCAGGTGATCCTGTTCGTGGCCCTGGTGTTCGGA
Organism: Rhodococcus sp. IEGM 1351; assembly: GCF_030056875.1. NCBI lineage: Bacteria > Bacillati > Actinomycetota > Actinomycetes > Mycobacteriales > Nocardiaceae > Rhodococcus > Rhodococcus sp. IEGM 1351. Next base: position 7,735 of record NZ_JASHKU010000030.1, read on the forward strand.
ACGATCAACGTGGTCGGTGGTTTCGTGGTCACCGACCGGATGCTGGCGATGTTCAAGTCCAAGCCCACCGCCCCTGTTGCTGCTGAGAAGGGTGGGGACCGGTAATGGAATATTTGGTCAACGTTCTGTACATCGTGGCGTTCGCGATGTTCATCTACGGTCTGATGGGCCTGACCGGCCCGAAGACCGCGGTCCGCGGTAACCAGATCGCCGCGGTCGGGATGGGTGTCGCGGTGGTCGCGACGTTGATCGCGATCCGGGACACCTCCAACTGGGTACTGATCGTCGCCGGTCTGGTGATCGGTGTGATCCTGGGGGTGCCGCCGGCGTTGCGGACGAAGATGACCGCGATGCCGCAGCTGGTGGCCCTGTTCAACGGTGTCGGTGGCGGCACGGTCGCGCTGATCGCGTACGCCGAGTTCCTGGACTCGGACGGGTTCACCGCCTTCCAGCACGGTGAGTCGCCGACGGTGCACATCGTCATCGCGTCGCTGTTCGCGGCGATCATCGGGTCGATCTCCTTCTGGGGTTCGGTGATCGCGTTCCTGAAGCTGCAGGAAACCCTGCCGGGCCGGCCGATCGGCATCGGCAAGCTGCAGCAGCCCCTGAATGCGGTGCTGCTGATCGGGGCCGTCGCATTGGCGGTGATCATCGGGATCAAGGCGATCGAGCCGACCGGACCCACGTCGCAGTGGTGGATCGTGGGTGTGCTGGTGCTGGCGGCGGTGCTCGGGTTGATGGTGGTGCTGCCGATCGGCGGCGCCGACATGCCCGTCGTCATCTCGCTGCTGAACGCGTTGACCGGTCTGTCCGCCGCGGCCGCCGGCCTGGCTTTGAACAATCAGGCGATGATCGTGGCCGGCATGATCGTCGGTGCGTCGGGTTCGATCCTGACGAATCTGATGGCGAAGGCGATGAACCGGTCCATCCCGGCGATCGTGGCCGGCGGGTTCGGTGGCGGCGGTGTCGCGGCGGCGGTCGGGGACGGGACCGTGAAGACGGCGAAGTCCACCTCGGCGGCGGATGCGGCGATCCAGATGGCGTACGCCAACCAGGTGATCGTGGTCCCCGGCTACGGGTTGGCCGTCGCGCAGGCCCAGCACGCGGTCAAGGACATGGCCAAGCTGCTCGAATCGAAGGGCGTCGAGGTCAAGTACGCCATCCACCCGGTGGCGGGCCGGATGCCCGGGCACATGAACGTGCTGTTGGCCGAGGCCGACGTCGAGTACGACGCGATGAAGGAAATGGACGACATCAACGACGAGTTCGCCCGCACCGATGTCACCCTGGTGATCGGTGCGAACGATGTCACCAACCCCGCCGCCCGCAACGATCCGTCGTCGCCGATCCACGGGATGCCGATCCTGAATGTGGATCAGTCGAAGTCGGTGATCGTGCTGAAGCGGTCGATGAACTCCGGGTTCGCCGGCATCGACAACCCGCTGTTCTTTGCCGACACCACCTCCATGCTGTTCGGGGACGCGAAGAAGTCGGTCGCCGAGGTCACCGAGGAACTCAAGGCCCTGTAGGCCCTCCGGGCCCGTGCGCCTTTGTGGTAGCGCCAACTACCAGAAAGGCGCACGGGCGCGAAGCGCCTCAGAGGCGCAGACTGCCGCGGTGCCGGGAGAAGGCGATAGCCGCCGTGTCGGGCCGTCGCTCTTCACGCTCGGCGGCCACGGGGGAGTAGAGCATCAGGGTGGACGCCAGTGTCCACCAGATCGCCAAGATGATCAGGCCGGCCGCGAGGCCGAAGATGCCGACGGGTTCGACCAGCGCGGCGGCCCCCGCGACACCGAGGACGACGGCGAAACCCAGGCCCGCGATGACGGGCCGGAACCGCGGTGCCGACACCAGCAGCGCCGAACCGTACAGCGCGGTGACGGCGACGACGTGCCCGCTCGGCAGGAGCACCGACGGCGCATCCGATTCCCACGCCCGGACTGCGGCACTGGTGAGGTTCGCGCCGATACACAGCAGCAGTACCGCACCCATGCCGTACGAAAGTTTTCGCATCGCCGCGACGATGGCGAGGACCACGGTCGCTGCGAGCACCGTGGTGACGTCGATCGCCTGGATCACAGGTTCGGCGACGGGTCGGAGTGCCTCCGGGAGGACGAGACCCGACGATTCGGGGCGGATGAGGTAGAGCGCGCACAGTGCCACCACACCCGCCGCGGCGAAGGCGAGGCGACGAACACTGCGACGCAGCCTGCTAGTCGATTCGGTCACGCCACACAGTGTGCCAACCGACGCTGAACGATCGATGAGAGGCCGCTGTGAGGTCGGTGAACGGTCCTGTTCGTGCGGCGAACGTGTCAGGTGCGCCGGACCGCCCCCGCGAACGTGGCCGCCACCAGCACGCAGGTCAGCGGCACCACCATCGCGACGGTCAGCGGAACCACCTGGGTGATCCAGCCGATGGTGGCCGGGCCGGCGAGGAATCCGACGTACCCCAGCCCGACCACACGGGACATGTTGGTGCCCGCGGAACCCGCGCCGAGGTTGCCCGCGGCGGTGAAGATCTGCGGCACGCAGCCCGACAATCCCAGGCCGAACAGCGCCCAGCCCAGGATGGTGAGCGGGAGCAGTCCCGAGACGACGACGAGCAGCATTCCGACGGCCGCGATCAGGGTGCCGTAGCGGACGACGGCGACGGGACCGAGCGCGCCGCTCACGCGATCCGCGGTGAACCGGCCCACCGTCATCATCACCGAGAACGCTCCGAACGCGAGGGCGGCGACGGAATCGGACGTTCCGAGGTGCTCCTTGACCTGCAGGGTGCTCCAGTCGTTCGCGACCCCTTCCGACAGCATGAGGACGAAGGCGATGCCACCGAGTGCGAGGACCCGCGTGGACAGCCGGCCCTGTGCCTTCTCGGCGGGAGCGGTGTCGTGCCGAGAGCGGGGACGGTCGGCCATCAGCCACCGCGAGCCCGCGGCGACGGTGACGACCCCGACACCGCCGGCGACCAGCAGCGCCGTCACGGGTGCCCATCCGGCGGCGAGCGTCGCGGCCCCGAGCAGCGATCCTGCCACCCCGCCCACGGAGAACAGGGCGTGGAACGCCGACATGATCGGCCGCCCGTACCGCTGCTCGACTTCGACGGCCTGCGAGTTCATCGACACGTCCAGTGCGCCGTTCGCGAAGCCGAACACGAGCAGGGCGAGACCGAGTTGCCAGGCCGCGGAGGCCAGCCCGGGACCCACGGTGGCGGCCGACAGTACGAGTCCGGCGATGATCACCATCCGCCTGCTGCCGAATCGGTCGGCCAGCGGACCGCTGACCTGCATGCCGCCGATCGCACCGACCGCCAGCAGGAGCAGCAGCGAACCCAGCGTGGAGTGGCTGATACCGGTCCGATCCTCGATCGCCGGAATGTGCACGACCCACATGCCGAGCAGGAACCCGTTGATCCCGAAGATTCCGAACGTTCCCGCACGAGCCCGGCGGAGCGGCTCGTCCACTGGTGCGCGGGTGTCGACCGCGGACGCTCGGGAAGTACTCACCGACCAAACGTACCGAGGATCAGAGGTGCGCGAGCAGTGAGGCGGGATCGTGCAGCATCGCCGCGACGGACGACAGGAACCTCGACCCCTGCTCGCCGTCGACCACTCGGTGATCGAACGACACGCTCAGGGTGGTGACCCACCGCACCGCGAGATCGTCCTCGTGCACCCACGGTCGCCTGGTGACGCTGCCCAGGCACAGGACGGCCGATTCGCCGGGGTTGAGGATCGGCGTGCCCGCGTCGACACCGAACACTCCGACGTTGGTGATCGACACCGTCCCGCCGGTGAGCTGCGCGGGTTCGGCTCTGCCGCTGCGCGCGGTCGCGGTCAGTTCGGTGATCGCGCGGCACAGTTCGAGCAGACTCAGCGACTGCGCCTCCTTGATGTTCGGGACGACCAGACCGCGGGGTGTGGCCGCGGCGATGCCGAGATTGACGTAGTGCTTGGTGACGATCTCCTGGTTCTCCTCGTCCCACGACGCGTTGAGGCTGGGGTTCTCCCGCAACGCGACGATCATCGCCTTCGCCACCAGACTCAGCGGTGTCACCGACAATCCTTCGAATGCGGGGAGGTCCCGCAGGCGCTCGAGCAGTTCCACCGACCGGGTCACGTCGACGGTCACGAATTCGGTGACGTGCGGGGCGGTGAACGCGCTGCGGACCATCGCCGCCGCGGTCTGCTTCCGGATGCTGCGGATCGGGGTGCGGGTCTCGCGCTCCGACGGCTCCGGCGAGTCCGGTGTCGACGGCACCGCCTGCCCGACCGAACCCGCATGGGATTCCACGTCAGTCCGGGTGACGGCACCGGACGGCCCCGTCCCCGCGACGACGGCGAGGTCGACTCCGAGTTCACGTGCGGCGACCCGGGCTGCCGGCGAGGCGTCGGGGCGCCGACGGTCCGGGCCGGGCGTGCCGGTTTCCGGAGCGGTCACCAGCTTCCGCCGGGCCCGTTTGCTCTCGGCAGCGGCCTCGGGCCCGTATCCCACCAGAACGGGCGTGCGCGTGGGAGGTTCCTCGGTGGCCGCATCCGTCGCGATCCGGATGATCGGCGTCCCGACCGGCACGGTCGCACCGGCCGAAACCAGCAATTCCTCCACGACACCCGCGTACGGCGAAGGCAACTCGACGAGCGCCTTCGCCGTCTCGACTTCTCCGATCACCTGATTGAGTTCGATGGTCTGGCCCACCTCGACGGCCCAGGAGACCAGTTCGGCCTCCGTCAGGCCCTCACCGAGATCGGGTAGGCGGAATTCCTGCGCCAACGGACGGCTCCTCTCCTCCGATGGGTGCGATCAGGCCGCGAGGCTGCGATCGACCGCGTCGAGCAGGCGGTCGGCGTCCGGCAGATGGTGCAGTTCCAGCTTCGCCGGGGGATACGGAACGTCGAATCCGCCGACCCTCAGGACGGGCGCGTCCAGCTGGTAGAAGCACCGCTCGGAAATGCGGGCGGCGATCTCCGCGCCCAGGCCGAGGAACGTCGGCGCCTCGTGCGCGACGACGAGTCTTCCGGTCTTGCGTACCGACTCCTCGATGGTGTCGAAGTCGATCGGCGACAGGGAGCGCAGGTCGATCACCTCGAGGGAGTGCCCCTCGTCGGCGGCGATGGACGCGGCCGACAGGGCCGTCGGCACGACGGAGCCGTACGCGACGATGGTGGCGTCCGTGCCCTCCCGGGCCACCCGGGCCCGATGCAGCGGCAGGTCCGGTTCGGCGTCCACGTCGAATTCGGCCTTGTCCCAGTACCGCCGCTTCGGTTCGAAGAACACCACCGGGTCGTCCGCCGCGACGGACTGCTGGATCATGTGGAACGCGTCCGCCGGGTTGCTGGGTGTGACGACGCGCAGTCCGGCGGTGTGGGCGAAGTATGCCTCCGGCGACTCCGAATGGTGCTCGACCGCACCGATGCCGCCGCCGTACGGGATCCGGATCGTGAGGGGCGCGGTGACCCGGCCCTGTGTGCGGTAGTGAATCTTGGCCACCTGGGACACGATCTGGTCGAACGCGGGGTAGACGAAGCCGTCGAACTGGATCTCGCAGACGGGCCGGTAACCGCGCAGGGCCATGCCGAACGCGGCGCCGATGATGCCGGATTCGGCGAGTGGGGTGTCGATGACCCGGTTGTCGCCGAAATCCTTCTGCAGGGTGTCGGTGACGCGGAAGACACCGCCGAGGCGTCCGACGTCCTCACCCATGATCACGACCTTGCGGTCGTGTTCGAGGGCGCGTCGGAGGCCCGCGTTGAGTGCGGCGCCGAGCGAGAGCGTGGTGGTGGTCATGACAGTGCCTCCTCGATGCCGGCGAAGCCCGCGAGGTACGCGGCGTACTGCTCGCGTTCCTCCTCGATGAGTGGGTGGTCGGTGGAATACACGTGCTCGAACAGATCGAGCGGCTGGGGATCGGGCGCATCGATGGTCCCGGACCGCAGTCGCGCCGCGACGTCGTCGGCGGTGGCCTGCACCTCGGCGAGGAACGTGTCGTCGAGCAGGCCTTCCCGGTCGAGGAGGCGCCTCATCCGGTCGATCGGGTCGCGGGCCTTCCAGACCTCGGTCTCGGCCGCCGCCCGATACCGGGTGGGATCGTCCGACGTGGTGTGGGGGCCCATCCGGTACGTGACGGCCTCGATGAACGTCGGCCCACTGCCTTCGCGCGCCCGCTGAGTGGCTTGGCGGGTGACCGCGAGGACCGCGAGGACGTCGTTGCCGTCCACCCGGAGGGCGGGCATGCCGTAACCGGCGGCGCGCTGCGCGATGGGGACGGGACTCTGCAGGTGGACCGGTTCGCTGATCGCGAACTGGTTGTTCTGGCAGAAGAATACGACCGGCGCGTTGTAGCTCATCGAGAAGCCGAGGGCCTCGGCGAGGTCGCCCTGACTGGTGGCGCCGTCGCCGAAGTAGGCGATCGTCGCGATCTCCGCGCCGTCCAGGTGGGCGCCCATGGCGTACCCGGTGGCGTGCAGCCCCTGGGAGCCGACGACGATCGCGGGATTCGTCACGTTCACGGAACTCGGATCCCACGCGGAATGGGCGCATCCCCGCCACATGCGGGTCATCACCCCGGGGTCCACACCCCGGCAGTAGGCGACGGCGTGTTCGCGGTAGCTGATGAACGCGTAGTCGTCGGGGCGGAGGGCGCGGGCGGAGCCGACCTGTGCGGCTTCCTGCCCGAGCAGGGGAGCCCAGAGTCCCAGTTCGCCCTGGCGTTGCAGCGCGACCGCTTCGACATCCATCCGACGCGCGACCACGAGGTCTTCGTAGAGGCCGCGCAGTTGTTCGGGTCCGATGTCGCGGACCAGGCTCGTGTAGTCGGGTCTGAAGACCCGTCGGCCGTCCGGCTGGATGAGCTGGACCGGATAGGCAATCTTGTCGACCATCGGGGTCACCTCGTGTTGTCGAGTCCGTGAACCTTGTGGGTCCGTAGGAGACGGGTACTGCGGTAGGGCAAGTGTGTGTCCTACTTCACAGCATCCACGAGAACGCGAAGTGCGCAAGTGGCACCGCTGACGTCGAGCAGAATGCCCAGTTTTGGGGGTGGCAAGGGTGTCATGCTGCGTCTAATGACCAATTCGGACATCACCGACGCCAGGTTGTTGCTGCAAGGGTCCGAGAACCTCGGATCACCCCGCGAACACGAACCCGATCGAGGCGAGGACGGCCAGCATCGCGAGGTAGACCGCGGGCATTGCGACGGCCCGGGTGTCGGGGTTGCCGTAGTCACCGTGTCGGACGTGAAAGGCGATTGCGCACAAGAGGAGAATCAGCAGCGCCACCGTCGAGATCACTCCCAGGGGAGTCCAGTAGAGGCCGGCGAGAACACCGACACCGCCGGCGAGTTCCGCCACGCCGATCAGCCGGACCTGTTGCCTGCTCAGGCCCCGGGATTGCAACCCCGTCCACGCGGTTCCCTTCAGTCTCAGCTTGGGAATGCTCACGGCGACGGCACTCACGGCGAGGAGCACGCCGCACACGATGAGGAAAACTTCCACGTCGGTCCCTCCAGTTCCGGCCGAATCGGCCTCACTGTTGCCACCCTAGGGCCGCGACCTGCGGCGCGGACCGGTTCCCTCCGCATCGGGCTTCCGAGCGGTTAGCATCGAGCGCGTGAATGCTGTGGGGCTGAACGAAGATGCCGTTTCTGCGTGGATTGCCGGACTCGGTGTGGGGGCGATCGCGCCGCTGAGCTTCGAGAGGATCGGGAACGGTCAGTCGAATCTCACGTACGCGGTCAGTGACGCGGGTGGTGGTCGGTGGGTGTTGCGGCGGCCACCGCTCGGACATCTGCTCGCGTCGGCGCACGACGTGGTCCGCGAACACCGGATTCTGTCCTCTCTCCAGGGATCCGACGTTCCGGTGCCGAAGATCCTCGGGCTCACCGACGATCCGGAGGTCACGGACGCGCCGCTCGTGCTGATGAGCTATGTCGCAGGGGTGGTGATCGACAATGTCGGTGTGGCGAAGAAGCTGACACCCGAGCAGAGGAATGCCGTCGGGCTGGCGATGCCGAAGGCTCTCGCAAAGATCCATGCGGTCGATCTCAAAGATGCCGGGCTGGAGGATCTGGCCAGCCACAAGCCTTACGCGGCACGGCAGTTGAAGCGCTGGAGGGATCAGTGGGAGAAGTCCCGTACCCGTGACGTCCCGGCGATCGAGGACCTGGCGGGCATACTCGAGCGCAACATGCCGGAGCAGACCGAACTGTCGTTGGTGCACGGTGATTTTCACCTGAGCAACGTCATCACCTCGCCCGAGGAGGGTGAGGTGGTCGCGGTGGTCGACTGGGAACTGTGCACGCTGGGCGACCCCCTCGCCGACGTCGGCGCGTTGCTGGCCTACTGGCCCGAGGCGGGCGACGCGGACGCCGGACCGTTCCCCGCCTCCACTCTGGAGGGATTCCCCACCCGGGCCGAACTCGTGGAGGCCTACGTCCACCACACGAAACGCGATGTCACTCAGGTGGGGTACTGGCACGTTCTGGCGTTGTGGAAGCTGGCGATCATCGCCGAAGGCGTCCTGCGCCGGGTGATCGACGACCCCCGGAACAAGGCCGAGACCGGTGCGCCCACGGTCGCGCTGATCGACGGCATCATCGCCCGGGCGGTGGCCACGGCGGAGGCCGAGGGACTGCGCTGATCCCCCTGGTGGTGCCGGACGTTCAGACGTCGTCCGGTGTCACCAGAAGGGTTGCAGCGCTCCGGATTTCGGCAGGAATCGGCACCGGCCTGCGGGTCTTCGCGTCCACGTACACGTGCACGAAGCGGCCGAGAGCTGCGAGTTCGAGCGCGTCGTCGTTCTCGCGGAAGATCGCGAGCGCATACACGATGCTCCGGGTGCCCAGCTTCTCGATGGACAACCCCACCTGCAGACGGTCCGGGAAGGTGAGTTCGCTGACGTACTTGCAGGACGTCTCGGCGACCACACCGATGGCGGGCAGATCGCGGATGTCGGTGCCCGTCGTCGCGATCAGCCAGCCGTTGACGGCCGTGTCGAAGTACGAGTAGTACGTGACGTTGTTGACGTGCCCGTAGTGGTCGTTGTCCTCCCAGCGGGTCGGCACCGGCCACAGGGCGGGGAAGTCGGCGGCGGTCGGCAAGGCGGGGGCGTCGTCGTGTTTCACCGTGCCGACCCTAATGCCACGGATCGCCGGGACCACGCGTCGGGCAGAATCGCGTCCTATGTCTGTGCCCGACAGCGATGTGCGTTCACCCGATTCCGCGGCCCAGCCGATCAGCGCCGGAATCGTCACCGCCCTGGTGGGCTTCACCAGTTCGTTCGCGGTCGTACTCACCGGATTGACGGCGGTGGGCGCGAATTCCGCCGAGGCCGCGTCGGGACTGCTGGCGCTGTGTGTGACGCAGGCGCTCGGCATGTTGTGGATGTCGCGGCACTACCGCATGCCGATCACGCTGGCGTGGTCGACGCCGGGCGCCGCTCTCCTCGCCGGCGCGGGGACGGTGAGCGGCGGCTGGCCCGCCGCGGTCGGGGCGTTCGTCGTCGTGGGGGCGGCGGTGATTCTCACTGGGCTGTGGCCGCGGCTGGGGCGGCTCATCGCGGCCATCCCTCCGGCGTTGGCGCAGGCGATGCTCGCGGGGGTGCTGCTGCCGCTGTGCCTGGCGCCGGTACTGGCGCTGCGTGACGCACCGCTGGCCGTCGCGCCCGTGGTTCTCGTGTGGCTGGTTCTGCAGCGGTACTCGCCGCGGTGGGCGGTGCCGGCGGCGTTCGCGGCTGCCGCAGTGGTGATCGCGATCGGTCTCGCCTCCGGCAGCGACGGACTGGACACCAGCGCGCTCCTGCCGAGACTCGACGTCACGGCACCGGCGTGGACGTGGCAGGCGATGATCGGGATCGCGATCCCGCTGTACATCGTGACGATGGCGTCCCAGAACATCCCCGGGACCGCCGTCATGAATTCCTTCGGCTACCGGGTGCCGTGGCGGCCGGCCATGCTGGTGACCGGTGTCGGGACCCTGGTGGGCGCGCCCGCGGGTGGTCACGCCATCAACCTCGCCGCCATCAGCGCCGCCCTCGCCGCCGCGCCGTCCGCACATCCCGATCCCAGGAAGCGCTGGGTCGCGGCCTTCACGGCAGGCTGGGCCTACCTGGTGCTCGCCGCGTGTTCCGCAGCGGTGGCCACGCTCATCGCCGCGGCCCCCGAGGGCGTCGTGGAGGCGGTCGCCGGCCTCGCCCTCCTCGGCACCCTGGGCGGGGCACTGGCCTCCGCCCTCGACGACGTCCGCGAACGGGAAGGCGCCGTCGTCTCCTTCCTGATCGCCGCGTCGGGGGTGAGCATCCTCGGCATCGGGTCCGCGTTCTGGGCGCTGGTCGCCGGATTGATCGTGCGGGTCGCGGTGAGTTCGCGGCGATAATGGGGTGATGACCACCATCGAGGTAGTGCACGGTGACATCACGACGGTCGAGGTCGACGCGATCGTCAACGCCGCCAACTCCGGACTGCTCGGGGGTGGTGGAGTGGACGGCGCCATCCACCGGGCCGGCGGACCCGAGATCCTCGCCGAATGCAGGCACCTGCGGGCCACCACGTTCCAGGACGGTCTCCCGGCGGGACAGGCGGTCGCGACGACGGCGGGCCGGTTGCCGGCCCGATGGGTGATTCACACCGTCGGCCCCGTGTATTCCGCTACGGACGATCGGTCGGCCACCCTGCGCAGCGCCTACATCACCAGCCTGGCGGTGGCATCCGACCTCGGTGCCCTGTCCGTTGCGTTCCCGCTGATCTCGTCCGGGGTGTACGGCTGGCCCGCGGACGACGCCGTCCGGCAGGCGGTCGGTGCCGTCCGTGAGTCGGACGCCGGAATTCCCCGGGTGCTGTTCGTGGCGTTCGACGCACGGATGGCGTCGCTGCTGCGCGGCGAGGTGAGGTGACGGCGCTGAACACCGATCTCGCGTATCTGACGGCAGGACTGGCTCTTCTGCTGGCCGCCACCGTTCCGCGCCTGTTCCAGGACCGTGCCGTCTCGGCGCCGCTGATCGTCCTGGCGGTCGGAGCGGGGGGCGGCCTGCTTCTCGGCGAGTCGGGAACGGACACCCTGTCGCCGGCACTGCATCCCGCCGTGACGGAACACTTGAGCGAAACCTGCGTCATCGTCGCCTTGATGGGCGTGGGACTGGCGATCGACAGACCACTGGGCTGGCGCACGTGGAATTCGACGTGGCGTCTGCTGCTGATCGCGATGCCTCTCGGTATCGCCGCTGTCGCGCTGCTCGGCTGGTGGGTGGCGGCATTGACCCCCGCCGTCGCGATCCTGCTCGGGGCAGTCCTCGCGCCCACCGACCCGGTTCTGGCGTCCGACGTGCAGGTCGAAGGTCCCACGTCGGGCGGCGAGTCCCATCAGGAGGACGACGAGGTCCGGTTCGCGCTCACCTCGGAGGCCGGGCTCAACGACGCTCTCGCCTTCCCATTCGTGTATCTGGCGCTGTTCATGATCGGCAAAGGGCCGATCGAGCAGTGGATCGTGCAGTGGGCGGCCTGGGAACTGATCGGAAAGGTCGTCATCGGCGCAGCCCTGGGGTGGATTGCCGGTGATCTGTTCGGCCGCGCGGTCTTCCGCTTCCCGATCACACACATGCGCCTGGCCGAACGCAGCGAACCCATCTTCGCGCTCGCCGCCACGTTCGCCGTCTACGGACTCACCGAACTGGCCGGGGGATACGGCTTTCTCGCCGTCTTCGCCTGCGCCGTCGCCATCCGTCGGACGGAGCGGGCCCACGACTACCACGCCGAGATGCACAGCCTGATCGAACAACTGGAACACGTGCTCACCCTCGCCGTCCTGCTCCTGCTGGGGGTGGCACTCACTTCCGGTCTGCTGACCGGACTGACGTGGGGCGGGGTTCTCGTCGCGGCAGCCCTCGTGTTCGTCATCCGGCCGGTGGTGGGATGGCTTTCGCTGCTGGGCTGCGAGGAGATGTCCGGCCCCGAGCGCCGGGTCACCGCATTCTTCGGGGTTCGCGGAATCGGGTCGATCTACTATCTCGCCTACGCCGCTGCGGAAGCCGGCGTGGACGACGAGAAGTGGTTGTGGTCGACGGTGGCCTTCACCGTCGTCCTCTCCGTCCTCGTCCACGGGGTGAGTGCGACGCGGGTGATGCGCCTGCTCGATCTTCGCAGGGAAGGCGGTGCAGTCGCGGACCGATAGCGTCGCGACTGCACCGCTCGACCAGGGGTGGCCTGTTCCGGCTGTTTACTCATTGCGCACGGCGGAGGTGCGCGCCGTGTCTGCCGGGTGCTCCGAGTCCTCGGCTGGGTGGACGAGGACGGGCGGCGCCGCCGAGACCACCGAGGGAGTGGGCCGGTTGCCGGCCTTGATCTCGTTGAACAGGATGTTGAGCAGCACCGCGACGATGCTGGCCGCGCTGATTCCCGAGTCGAAGACGATGTGCACCCATTCCGGGAAGGCCGAGTAGAACTCGGGCACCGCGATCGGTATCACACCGAATCCGAGGGCCACCGCGACGATCACCAAGTTGAGGTTGCCGTCGTACGACACCTTGGACAGGGTCCGGATTCCGCTCGCGGCTACCGAACCGAAGAGGACGATCCCCGCACCGCCGAGGACGGGCAGCGGCACGGAGGCCACCAGCCGGCCCAGGACGGGGAACAGTCCGAGAGCGAACAGAACCGAACCGCCGGCCGCGACAACGTATCGGCTCTTGATCCCGGTGATCGCGACGAGCCCGACGTTCTGAGCGAACGCGCTGGCCGGGAACGTGCCGAACACCGGTGCCACGGTGGTGGCGAGCATGTCGGCGCGGAGACCGTCGCCGACCCGGCGAGCATCGACCTTCGTTTCCACGATCTCGCCGACCGCGAGGATGTCGGCCGTCGTCTCGGTCATGATCACGAGGATCACCACGGTCATCGAGATGATCGCGCCGATCTGGAACAGGGGAGTGCCGAACGAGAACACCTGCGGCAGTTCGAAGATCGCGCCCTTCCCGACGGCGCCGAAGTCGGCCTTGCCGATCAGTGCGGCGAACAGGGTTCCCACGACGATGCCGATCAGGATGGACAGCCGCGACAGGGTTCCCTGGACCAGCCGGCTCACCAGCAACACGACGAACAGGCTGAATCCGGCGAGCCCGATGTTGGACATCGACCCCCAGTCCGGGGCCTTGGCGTTGCCGCCCATCGCCCAGCGCACCGCGACCGGCAGGAGGGAGATGCCGATGACCGTGATGATCGACCCGGTGACGACGGGCGGGAAGTAGCGCACGATCCTGCAGAAGAACGGGCTGATCAACAGGCCGATCACGCCGGCGACCATGATGGCTCCGAACACTGATCGCAGTCCGCCCGGACCGCTGGCCACCGCCACCATGGTGGACACCGAGGCGAAGGAAATGCCCTGCACCAGGGGAAGTTTTGCCCCGAAATAGGGGACGCCGAGGGTCTGCAGCAGTGTGGCCGCGCCACTGACGAACAATGCCGCCGACACGAGCAGCCCGATCTCGACGCCGGTCAGACCGGCGGCGCCGCCGACGATCAGGGGAGGCGCGATCACGCCGCCGTACATCGTCAGGATGTGCTGCAACCCGTAGACGTACGACTTTCCGAGCGGCAACCGCTCGTCCTCGGGTCCGGGAGTTCCGGCAACCCGGTGTCCGATCCGTTTCATCGCCGCGCTCCTAGCAGAATCCGGGAACGGAATCCCAGGCGCGGCCGGCGTCGGGAGCGTCCTCGCGCTCGACGGTCGCCTCGATCAACCCGTAGGGGCGGTCGGCCGCGAAGAACACCTCGCCGGGGTTGTCGAGTCCGAACGGTTCCAGGTCGACGAGGAAGTGGTGTTTGTTCGGCATCGAGAACTTCACCTCGGCGATCTCGGGGTGCGCCTCGAGCACCGCCGAACCCATCTGGAACAGGGACTGCTGCAGCGCGAGCGAGTGCGTCGTGGCGAACGCCTCCAGCATGACTGCCCGCACGTTCTCGAAGGTCTTGTCGAAGTCGACGTCGGTGGTGAGGTACCGCCACCGGGCACTCACCGACGTCGCGAGGATCCGGTCGGACGTTTCCTGCAGGGTGGTGTACTTGTCCTTCGGGTAGCCCCGGAACTCCGAGCCCGTCGACTTCAGCACCACCATGTTGCTGAGCCCGGACACGATCCATGTCCGGTCGCCGTCGATGGTGACCACAGTGTTTCGCCGTTCGTCGCTCGATCGGACGAAGGAATGGTCGTGGCCCTCGCCGTCGACAGTGATCCGCGCCCACGAGTACTGCTCGATCTCCCATCGGCCGCCGGTGATCCACTCGAATTCCCCGGTGAAGTGCTGACCGAGTCGCATGGCGAACGTCTCGATCGAGCCGACGCCGTCGCGGGCGAACGCGTACACCGTGTTCTTCTGGGTGTCCGTGGCCACGACGTGCGCGTTGTCGCCTTCGGTGTGCACCGCGTCGAGGTCGCCGCGCAGTTGCGACGTCACGGTGACGTCTTCGATCTCGTGTCGCTTCGTGTCCCGCGTGATCTTGACCAACCGGACTTCTGCCTTGCCGTACTGGTTCTGGCCGAGCACGATCTTGCTCATGATTAGCTCCCTCGGTAGGTCGAGTATGCGAACGGGCTGAGAAGGACTGGTACGTGGTAGTGCTGTTCGCTGTCGGTCAGGGCGAACGTGATGGTGATGTCGGGGTAGAACGCCGGACGGCCCTTCGCGGCGAAGTAGCGTCCGGTGTCGAAGACGATCCGGTAGGTGCCCGGCTCGAGTCGGGCGGGGCCCAGGGTTGTGACGCGTCCGTCGTCGTCGGTGACGGCGTCGGCCACGGTGATCCATGCGGAGTCGCGCTGGACCGTCAGCGATACCGGCACTTCCCGCGCGGGCACGCCTTCGGCCGCATCCAGCACGTGGGTGGTGACCTGGCTGACGTCGCTCATGCGTCCAGCATCCCGGCGAGACGACGTGCGGCGATGTCGCGCAGTTCCTCTGCAACAACGGCTAATTCGCCGGCCTCGTCGTTGAGAAGCCGACGGTCGAGTGCGGTGAGGATGTCGGACGTGCTCCGGCCGGCGGCGCGGACCAGGAAGACCCGTCCGAATTTGTCCTCGTAGGCACGGTTGCCGTCGGTGAGCCGTTTCCGCGCCGCCGCGTCGGACGAATCGACGTTCGACTGCTCCGAACGTGCCAGGTGCGCCTCGGCGTCGTCGCCTCCCGGGGGTTCACCGATTCGGGGATGGCGGGCGAGGGCTTGCTCGATCTCGTCCGCGGAGAGCGGGCCGGCCCCCGTCCTGGCTGCAGTGAGAAGTGAGGCGCGATCGGTGTACGGCCGGGCGGACACGAGTTCGTCTGCCCACCGGGGAATGTCCAGGCAGATCCGCGCCAGTTCCGTTGCCTCGGACTGTGAAGCCTCGTTGAATCGTTGGAGTCCTGCATCGAGATCCATGCGACCCTTCTTCCACAATGCGAAATAATGATTCCGTATAGAGAAGCGTGACAGGGGTCACAATTCATGTCAAGACCCAAAATTGAATTGATCCAGATTCGGATGCGAGTGCGATCCGTGGCGTGCTGGAGTCTCGACATGTGAAAGCTGTTGTAGAACAACAGTGTACGAACGCGGTCGCGCCGAATTGCGGGTCTCTAGTCCGCGCCGCCCGTATCGTGATCGAACAGGCGGGGAAACACGAACCACAGCGTCGCGAACATCAGCGCGGCCACCACGCCGATCACGATCGCGACCGGACCGCCCACTGCCACTTCGGCAATCAGGAGCACGGTTCCGGTCATGGCTGCGGCGAGAAATCCGACACCCCACAGTGCGAACAGGTTGGCCCTGCGCAGGATGTCGACCCGGCGGCCCTGGCGGAACAGCACCCGGTGCCAGACCGCCGGGGCGATGAGCAGGGCCGAGGACACCGTTGCCAGGAGCACCGTGACGAGATGGAGCATGCGCAGGCCGAACGGCTGCTCCGCGTACGCCTCGGTGAAGGCGACCGCGAGGAGGAAGGCGAACAGGATCTGCACGCCTGCCTGCGCGACACGGAGTTCCTGCAGCAGCTCGCTGAAGTTGCGTGCGAGCCGTTGCGCGGGTGTCTCGGCGGTGCTCACCTCACGACCGTGAGTACTCGGAGGCCCTGCGGATCTCTTCGGGGGACGGGCGCACGCCGGTGTAGAGGACGAACTGCTCCGCGGCTTGCAGTGCGATCACCTCGGCACCGGTGATGACGGTCTTGTGGCGTTCGGCCGCGGCACGGATCAGCGGCGTCGCGGCGGGCATGGCAACCACGTCGAACACGGCCTCCGCCGCGTCGATCGCGTCGAGTTCGAACGCCAGATCTTCGGCCTCGGGACCGCCCGCCATGCCGACGGGGGTGGCGTTGATCAGGAGCCCCGGCCGTGCCGCGCCGAGTTCGGGTTGCCAGTCGAATCCGTACTGCTTCGCGAGGGCGCCGCCCGTCGTCTCGTTGCGGGCGACCACGGTGACGTCGGTGAAGCCGTAGTCGCGCACGGCGGCGACCACAGCTTTGGCCATTCCGCCGCTCCCGGCCACCGCCACGGACAGCGAGTGGTGCAATGCGTTGTCGCGCAACAGGTTCGCGATGGCCTGGTAGTCGGTGTTGTAGGCGTGCAACACCCCGTCCTCGTTGACCACCGTGTTGACGGATTCGATGACCGACGCCGATTCGTGCATCACGTCGACGTACTCAATGATCCGCTCCTTGAACGGCATGGAGACACCGGCACCGCGGATCCCCAGCGCGCGGATGCCGCCGACCGCAGCCTGGAGGTCGTTGGTGGTGAACGCTTTGTAGACGAAATTGAGGCCCAGCTCGCCGTACAGATAATTGTGAAACCGGGTGCCGATGTTGCTCGGTCGGCCGGAGAGCGAGATGCAGAGAAGAGTGTCTTTGTCGAGCTGGTTCATCCGGTAAATACTAGTAGTGGGCTCCCATCCGTGCGCGTTCTCAGCTCCGAATACACGGTGACGACGACAAAGGAGCAGGGCTGCGATGACGACGACGATCGGTGACCGGCACGAGGCGGCGCGGACGCCCCGGAGACGGCGGCACCTGCTCTCCCGCGCGCTCGCCGGAGTGATCGCCGCCGGCATCGTGCTCGGGGTGGGCGAACTGCTGTCGGTGCTGATCGACCCGAACTCGTCGCCGTTCTATGCGGTCGGATCGACGACGGTGGACCGCAGTCCCGCCTGGGCTCGCGAGTTCGCGATCGACACGTTCGGAACCAACGACAAACCCGCCCTGTTCGTCGGCATGACGATCCTCATCGTGCTCCTTGCCGCGATCGCGGGCATCGTCGAGCGTCCCCGCGCCCCGTTCGGCAGCGCGATCCTGGCGGCTCTCGGGCTGGTGGGAATCTACGCCTCGACCCAGCGCCCCAGCGCCACGTGGATGTGTGCGCTGCCGACCGTGGTGGGGGTCGTCGCCGGCATCGCGGTTCTGCGGGTGCTGACGGCCGCCGCGCGGGCACCCGAGCACTCGGACGCCGAGGATTCGTGGTTGCCGCGCCGAACTTTTCTTCTGCTGGCCGCGACCGCCGCCGCGACCGCCGCGGCCGCGGGAGCCGCCGGCCGGTACCTCGGGCAGCAAGCCGCGGGAGCTCTGGACAACCGCAGCGCCTTCACCGTTCCCGAGGTGACGGACCGGGCGGCCCCGATCGCTCCGGGCACCGACATCGACGTGCCGGGCGCCACCCCGTTCGTCACGTCGAACGAGGAGTTCTACCGGATCGACACCGCACTACGGGTCCCACGGTTGACGACGGACGACTGGAAACTGCGCATCCACGGCATGGTGGACCGCGAGGTCACGCTGACGTGGGACGACCTGGTCGCGAGGACGCCCGTGGAACGGGTGGTCACGCTGACGTGCGTGTCCAACGAGGTCGGCGGAAACCTCGCCGGCAACGCCACGTGGATCGGCTACCCGATCAAAGACATCCTCGACGAGGCCGGGGTGCACCCCGACGCCGACATGCTGCTGTCCACGAGTAGCGACGACTTCACGGCGGGCACCCCGGTCGAGGCCTTGCGGGACGGACGCGACGCGATCCTCGCGGTGGCGATGAACGGTGAGCCGTTGCCGTTCGAACACGGTTATCCGGTGCGGCAGGTGGTCCCCGGTCTCTACGGCTACGTGTCGGCCACCAAATGGGTGGTGGATTGGGAACTCACACGCTTCGACAAGGCGGAGGCCTACTGGACGAAGCGCGGATGGTCCGCGAAAGGTCCGATCAAGACCGCGTCCCGGATCGACGTGCCCGCATCGTTCACGCCCACCGCGCCGGGGCCGGTTCTCGTCGCCGGAACCGCCTGGGCACAGCACCGCGGCATCGAGAAGGTGGAGGTGCGGGTCGACAACGGCGAATGGCAGACCGCGACCCTCGCCCCGCAGTACACCATCGACACCTGGCGGCAATGGACCTGGGAGTGGCAGGCCACATCCGGACTGCACACCCTCCAGGTGCGGGCCACGGATCTGGACGGCAACGTTCAGGTGGAGGAGCGGACGCCGCCGATCCCGGGTGGCGCCACCGGCTGGCACACGCGTTCCTTCACCGTGTCCTGAGGCACCGTCTTCTGAGGTGCTCACGGACACCGCTCCGCCACCTCGGCGAGCGCGTCGCGGTCCGCCAGCGTCACCGGAAGCCCGTACTCCACCGCCACCGACAGGTACTTGCCCGCGTAGAAGCAGTGGTACGCCGGATTCGGCGGAAGCCAGTCCTGCGGGGTCCGGTCGCCCTTGTCCTGATTGTCCGCACCGTTGACGGCCAGCAGGTTGAACGTGACGTCGTTGGCGAACCGCAGCCGACGCTCGGGCGACCACGTCGACGCGCCCATGTCCCACGCCGCCGCCAAGGGGTAGACGTGGTCGATCTGTACGGCTTTCGCGTCGGCTCGGTCGAATTGGAGCACCTCGCCGGAATACGGATCGGCGAGGACCCCGCTCAGCACCACGCAGCCGCGGGTGCCGTCGCGGAACGCCACCGAGCGGAGATCGAGCGCGAGAACGTTGTTGCGGGTGTCGCACCCGTCGTGGCCGGCGGCGGCGTCCTGGTCGTCGGTCCAGGCCGGGCCGAAGACGCACAACTCCTTGCCGGAACACCCGCGCTGATATCCGCCGGGGTGCGGACGGGACTCGACCGTCGCGACCCGGCCGAGCAACTCCTCGATGTGTGCGCGGGGCGGACTGCCCGGTGCCGGGCCGGGGCCGCTGAGGTCGAGAAGCGACACCCCGCAACCGCAGACCGTCAGGATCGCCACCAGCCACGCGGCCACGTACAGAAGTCTCATGCGTCCCCCGGCGCTCGACCCATCTCCCCCTACCACCGGGAGTATGCACCGGGCCCCCGACACGTCAAGTGAAGGGGAGGCGCACCGCGGCGATCGACGACAGGTGCGTGCCATCGTGGCCGATCACCCAGGAACCGCCGCTCTGCCGGCATTCCGCGAGCAGATCGAGGGTGCGGAGGAGGAAGAAGATCGCCTCGCTGGGGGTGGGGGTAACCGCAAGCCTGTGTGCCTCACCGTGTTTCATCCCGTCGAGCCACACACCCGACTGTCCGTCCAGTCGAATCGTGACGATGTGCGTGGCATCGACGAAGGCGTACTTCCGTTGCTCCCACGGAGTGGTGAGCGCGTACCCCTGTTCGAGAACCTGGATCAGGATGCTCATGACCGACTCCCGAGTGTCCGGCAGCTACGTCTCTCCAGCATCTACCTCGGAACCGGTGAAAGCCAGACCTGCTAACCGAACTCGATCACGACCTTGCCGCTCGTGTGACCGGACTCGACCATCGCGAGAGCGTCACCGGCGTGCGCGAACGGGAATCGGTGAGCGACCCGCGGATCGAGGGTCCCGTCGGCCACCAGCGCGGCCAGCTCCGCGAACACCGCGGACGTTCGGCGCCGTTCCACCCCCGAGCCGCCGAGATCCCGCGCGGCGAGCGGATCGCCGGTGCTGAGGATCGCCGCCGGATCCGCGACCACCCGCGCCGCCTCGGCGAGCGCGTCACCCCCGACGAGGTCGAAGACGGCGTCGACCGGGCCGGGTATGCGTGCGGCCAGGCCGTCTCCGGACGCCACCCAGGTGGCACCGAGCGATTCGACGATCTCCCGCTTGCTCTCGCTCGCGACTCCGATCACGGTGACGTCCCACGCCGCGGCCAACTGCAGCGCCGCCACCCCCACACCGCCGCCCGCGCCGACGACGAGCAACCGGCTGCCGGGCGCCAGATCCAGGGTGGTCAGCGCGTCGTACGCGGTTCCCGCCGCGACGGGGAGCGTGGCCGCGTCGGCGAACGAGACCGGCTCGGGCTTGTGCGCCGCAGAGGCCGTGTTGACCAGGGTGTACTCGGTGTAGCCGCCGAAGCCGGTGGCGGTCGCGCCGAACACGGCATCGCCGACCGCGAAGCCGGTCACCCGGGGCCCGACATCCGCGACCACACCGGCGACCTCCCGGCCGAGAACGGCGGGAAGGGTGACGGGGACGGTGTCCTTGCGCGTTCCCGCCCGCACCTTCCAATCGGCGGGATTCACGCCGGCCGCGTGGACGGCAACCAGCAACTGTCCGGGGCCGGGGGAGGGAACGGGGACGTCGAAGAACTGCTGCGTCTCGGGGCCGCCGTACTCGCTGAAGCCGTATGCCATGCTCACGCCCACAGTCCTATCACGAACCGGGGTCGGGATTCGGGCACGACGAAGGCCCGCCGACGTGGAGTCGGCGGGCCCTCTCGTGAGAACTCAGGAGCCGAACAGGCCGCCCAGGGAACCTGTGCCTCCGCCGCCTCCGCCGCCACCCATCAACGGTCCGAGAACCTGGATGAGCTGAACGAGGACTTCCAAGATCTGTTCCATGTCCATTTTGTCTTCCTCCGATCACTGCGATCACGTACGGCAGCGATCCCGGTGAGTTACCGGCGTGGACAGCCGCCAACTCGTTCATCGGTGGAATATGGTCGAGGGTTACATGTCACGAGCAGGGATTTCACGCGCTGTCGGTCGCACCTGCTTGGATGGGTGCATGCTGCACGGCCTCTGGACACCGGGTTCGGGTCTCATGCTGTGGGCGGAGGACCGGAATCCGGCCGCCTCGGAGCCGACGGATGCGGTCGGGCGGGTGCTGGCACGGAAGTTCCGGCATCACGTGAAGGTGCCGATGCCGACGCCGTCGGGGCCGGAGATGCTCGAGTGGGCCGCGGTGGCGCTCGCACCGCCGGACGCGACGGAGTTTCTGCTGTCGGTGTCGGCCCGCGACCCCCGGGTCGCCGGGGATCTGCGCTACCTCGCCCACGTCGCCCGCGGTGTCGAGCGGTGGGCACGCGCCGGCCGGGTGGTGCCCGAGGTGCACCGCGCGGAGGGCGGCTGGTGGCCGCGCTGGCGGCTGCTCGGCGGTGAGCGGCAGCGTGCGTGGCTCACGGAGATGGCCGTCGCGATGCCGCCGGTCCAGCGTCACGGCACGACCCCCCGCGCCGTGCTCGACGACATGGTCACCGAGCTGACCGACCCCGTCGCCCGCCGTGTCCTCGAACGCCGGCATCCGGACGATTCCGCCACCGACGGGGATCATCCGCTGATCGAAGCGCTGCTGCGCGGCGACCAGTTCGACGAGGGCACCGCCCAGCTGTCGGGTTCGCTGGACGGGTGGCGCGACAGCCTCAAAGTGGACGAACCCGAACTGGTGCTGCGGCTCCTCGAGCCGGAAGACGTTGACGTGGAGGGGGACTGGGATCCGGACACGGTGCTGTGGCGACTGGAGGTCTGTCTTCGTCCGGAAGGCGAAGCGCCGGTGCCGATTCCGTTGCATCACACGGAGGCGAGTCGCCTGCAGATCGGGGTGCGCAAGCTGACGGAGGCCGTGGCCGCCTACCCGCGACTGCAGGACGTCCCCAGTGATCCCGACAGCCTGGACCTGATGTTGCCCACCGCCGTGGTCATCGACCTCGTCGGACACGGTGCGGTGGCGTTGAAGGAGAAGGGCATCAGCCTGCTGCTGCCGCGGGCGTGGAGTGTGGCGTCGCCGTCGATGCGCCTGAGGGTGAGCTCGCCGAGCACTCCGGCGAGCGCGGAGAACCGGGCCGTCGGCAAAGACCAGTTGGTGCAGTACAACTGGGAACTGGCACTCGGCGACACGGTGCTCACCGCCGCGGAGATGAATCGACTGGTCAACTCGAAGAGTGATCTCGTGCGGTTGCGCGGCGAGTGGGTGCGGGCGGATCAGGAGGTGCTCTCCCGCGCCGCGCGGTACGTGGCGGAGCGGCACGCGAGCGGCGACCGGGCCATCGTGGACCTGCTGAAGGACCTGATCGCGGACGATCTCTCCGACCTTCCCGTCGAGGAGGTCACGGCCACCGGCTGGGCGGCCGCGTTGCTGGACGGCGACACGAAGCCGCAGGATGTGCCGACCCCGGACGGGTTGGACGCGACGCTGCGCCCGTATCAGAAGCGGGGACTCGACTGGCTGGTCTTCATGAGCCGCCTCGGCCTCGGCGCCGTCCTCGCCGACGACATGGGTCTCGGCAAGACGCTGCAGTTGCTCGCACTGCTGGCACACGAGAACGCCGCGACACCCACCTTGCTGGTGTGCCCGATGTCGGTGGTCGGCAACTGGGAGCGCGAGGCGGCACGCTTCGTTCCCTCGCTGCGGGTGCTCGTCCACCACGGTCCGCAGCGGCTGAGCGGTGAGGACTTCACCGCCGCCGTGACGCAGAGCGATCTGGTGATCACCACGTACGCGCTGCTGGCCCGCGACGTCGCGCACCTGAAGGAGCAGGACTGGCGGCGTGTCGTGCTGGACGAGGCGCAGCACATCAAGAACGCGAAGACGTCCCAGGCGCGGGCGGCGCGGAGCATTCCGGCGGCGCACCGCGTCGCGCTGACGGGCACTCCGGTCGAGAACCGGCTCGACGAACTGCGCTCGATCCTCGACTTCGCGAACTCGGGCATCCTTGGCTCGGAGGCGATGTTCCGCAAGCGCTTCGTGGTGCCCATCGAGCGGGAGCAGGACGAGGCGGCCGTCGCCCGGCTCCGCGCCGTCACGTCGCCGTTCGTGCTGCGCCGCGTCAAGACCGATCCCGCGGTCATCGCCGACCTCCCGGACAAGTTCGAGATGACGGTCCGTGCCAACCTCACTGCCGAGCAGGCCGCGCTGTACCGGGCGGTGGTCGACGACATGATGGCGCAGATCAAGGACAAGAAGGGGATGAAGCGCAAGGGGGCCGTCCTCGCCGCCCTGACGAAACTCAAGCAGGTGTGCAACCACCCGGCACACTTCCTGCGCGACGGGTCGGCGGTGATGCGGCGCGGACAGCACCGCTCCGGCAAGCTGGGGCTCGTCGAAGACATCCTGGACTCGGTGGTCGCGGACGACGAGAAGGCGTTGCTGTTCACCCAGTTCCGGGAATTCGGCGACCTCGTGACCCCGTACCTCGCGGAGCGTTTCGGTACCCCCGTGCCGTTTCTGCACGGGGGCGTCTCCAAGCAGAAACGCGACGACATGGTGGCCTCGTTCCAGCGGGACGACGGGCCGCCGATCATGATGCTCTCGCTGAAGGCGGGCGGGACGGGCCTGAACCTCACCGCGGCCAATCACGTCGTTCACCTCGACCGGTGGTGGAACCCGGCGGTCGAGAACCAGGCCACGGACCGGGCGTTCCGGATCGGTCAGCGGCGGGACGTGCAGGTGCGCAAGCTCGTGTGCGTCGGCACCCTGGAGGAGCGGATCGACGCGATGATCGCCACCAAGCAGGAGCTGGCGGATCTCGCCGTCGGGACGGGCGAGAACTGGGTGACGGAAATGAGCACCGAGCAACTCGGTGAACTGCTGCGGCTCGGCGACGAGGCGGTGGGCGAATGACGAATCGGCGACCCGGGCCGTACTTCGGCCAATACGGCAAGCGTCGACCGGTGACGGGCGGGCTGGAGGCACGATCCCAGCGCGGATCGTTCGGGCGCACGTGGTGGGGCCGCGAATTCGTCGACATCATCGAGTTCGTCGCCGACAAGGGCCGGATGAGCCGCGGGCGGAGCTACGCGCGCAGCGGACAGGTGATCTCGCTCGAGATCGCCGGGGGGATGGTCACGGGAGAGGTCCAGGGCAGTCAGCTCCAGCCGTTCGTCGCCACCGTCTCGATCGATCGCCTCGACGACGCGGAGGTCGCGGAACTCGTCGCGCTGGTGCGTCGGCAACCCGGCAGTCTCGCGATGCTGGCGGGCGGCGGAGTTCCGGAGGTTCTCGGACCCCTGCTGCTGCCCGCCGGGGCGTCCGCGCTGAACTACGACTGCACCTGCCCGGACGACGGCTGGCCGTGCAAGCATGCGGCGGCGGTCGCGTACCTCACCACCGAACGCATCGACGAGAACCCGCTCGAGATCCTGACGCTGCGCGGCGTCGACCTGGACATGCTGATCGACGGCGTCGGCGGCGACTCCTCCGACGCGGACGTCGACGACTGGTTCGGTGACGAGTCCCAGCTGCCCGACCTGCCCGACGCCGACTTCCGGGCGGCGATCGACGACCTCGACCCGCTGCTGCTGCGGAAGGCGATCCGATCGGTCAGCGAGGACGAGCGCGCGGTGGACGCCGCGATCCGGGAGCTGAAAGCGCTGTACCAGCACTTCCGCTGACCGTGCGATGATGAGAACGCGGAAGTTCGCCTCGTTCCGCGACCGGGAGCTGGTCAGTCATGTTGACGGTCTACCTGCTCGGCGAACAGCGCGTATCGAACCCGGAGGATGTCAGGGTCGGCCCCATCTCGTCACGGGCGATCGCGTTGCTGGCCTACCTCGTGCTGCACGCCGGTCTCGCTCAGTCCAGGACCCGCCTCGCGGGGCTGTTCTGGCCCGAGTCGAGCGAGCAGCAGGCCCGCACCAACCTCCGGCGGGAACTGCACAATCTCCGCGGCCTCCTCGGATCGGACGGTGCGCTCGCGGCGGACGGGCCGACGCTCACGTGGACGGACTCGTCGTCGTGTCGGGTGGACGTCGACACCTTCCGCAACGAGCGGTCGGCCGCCGTCGCGGCCCTCGTCGATTCCGACCCGCGGGCATTTCTCGATCACGCCGACCGCGCGATCGACACCTATCGCGGCGAACTCATGCCCGGAACCTACGAAGACTGGGTCCTCGAGCACCGCGAGGTGCTGCGCAGGCAGTGCGTCGAACTCTGCGAGGCGACGGTGCGGGTGTTGCGGGAGTCAGGTGACGTGGAGACCGCCACGGCGTGCGCGCGCCGACGTATCCAGCTCGACCCCCTGGAGGAGGTCGGGTACCGGACTCTCATGGAACTGCAGGCCGCGTCGGGCGACCGGGCGGCGGCGATGACCACCTACCACCGATGCGCGGCCGTTCTCGAGACCGAACTCGGCGTCACGCCGAGCGCGGCGACCAGCAGGCTGTTCGACAACCTGCTGGGGGAGCACCCGAGGGTCGGTGCCGGCGCGGCTCGCCGGCCCGAACGCGTCCGGACCGCGGTGCCCGCTCTGATCGGGCGGGAGCGTGAACGCGGGGAGTTGCAACGGCGGTGGCAGCAGTCCCTCGACGGCAGGCAGGGACTGCTGCTCGTCTCGGGGGACGCGGGTGTCGGCAAGACCCGGTTGACCACCGAACTCGCGGAGATCGCTCGCGCAGACGGAGCGGTGGTGGCGACCACGAGGTGTTTCGGACTGCCGGGCCGCGTCGCGCTGGCGCCCGTCGCCGAGTGGCTGCGCAGCCCGGATTTTCGGTCCGCGATCGGGTCTCTGAATCCGTTGTGGCGGGCCGAGGTCGAACGGCTCGTCCCGAGCGCCGAGCCCGGGCCGCGACCGTCGACGTCCCGGGCGATGGTCGACGCATGGCAGCGTCACCGCTTCTTCGAGGGAACGACGCGTGCGGTGCTGTCGTCGGGCCGGCCGGTCCTGCTCGTCCTCGACGATCTGCAGTGGTGCGACGCGGAGACGACGGCCTGGCTGGCCTTCCTGCTCTCACTCGACACCCACATGCGGGTACTGGTGGCTGCGACCGCCCGCACGGACGAGGCGCGGTCGCGACACGATGTGCGGGAAGCGCTGCGGGCCCTCCGGTCGGCACGGCTGGTCACGGACGTCGAGGTGGACCCGTTGACCGCGGACGGGACCGCGGAACTGGCGCGGTCCCTCGGCGGCCGGGCGCTGGACCCGTCGGAGGAGGCGGTCCTGTACGCCGCGACCGGGGGCTACCCGCTGTACGTCGTGGAGGCCGCCAGGATGGTGCCGGGCATGAATGCGACCGGGCGGGGCGGGGCCGCCGACGACCTCGGCGAGGTGCTGCAGCGGCGGCTCGAACAGTGCTCGGAACCCGCGCGGGACGTCGCCGGCCTCGCCGCGGCGCTCGGCACGGATTTCGATCTGGACCTGCTCAGCGAGGCGAGCGACCTGAACGCAGATTCCCTCGTCCAGGCGGTGGACGAACTGTGGCGGCGGAGGATCGTCCGGCCGGCGGGCACCGGCTACGATTTCGTGCACGACCTGGTCCGGGAGGCCGCGTACCGTTCGGTCAGCCCGCCGCGACGCTGGCTCCTGCATCGGCGGCTGGCGCAGGGACTCGAACTTCTCCACACCGGCCGCACCGACGACGTGGCAGCACACCTCGCAGAGCAGTATCGGCGCGGCGGCCGCCCCGACCGCGCACTCCACTATCTGCAGCGCGCCGCCGAGGTGGCAGCCAGCGTGTTCGCGAACGCGGAGGCCCTGCGGCATTTCCGGGACTGCCTCGACCTCCTCGAGGCGATGCCGGTGGGCCGCAACCGGGACGCTCACGAGGTGGATGTGCGGCAGGGCATGTCGGCGCCGCTGACCACCCTGTACGGGTACTCCTCCACCGAGCTCGAGCAGACGCTGGACCGCACAGTGGAGCTGGGGCAGCGTCTGCGCCGGCCGAAAGTCGTGCTCGGTGCCCTGATCGGATTGTTCGCGGCACACTTCGTGCAGGGGCACACCGCGCAGGCCCACGGCATCGGCGTGCGTGCCCTCGAACTGTCCGCAGCCGATCCCGAGTTCGAGGGTCAGGCGCAGTTCGCCGTGGCGGGGGCCGCCCTCGGTCTCGGCCGGCCGAGGGATGCGATCGAACATTTCGACGTCGCGCTGCGATCGTTCTCCGACGACTATTCCTTCATCCTCGGGACCAGGCTCGAGGTGCATGCCCACGCCTGGGAGTCGCACGCGTACTGGATGATCGGTGACGAGCAGAAGGCGGCGCGGTCGTGTGCGGAGGCCCTCGCATTGGGCAGGACCTGCGGCCACCCCTACAGTCTCGCGGTGGCGTTGGGATACGCGGCGGTGCTGTATCAGATCCGCGGCGACGACGCAGCGCTCCTCGCCTCGCTCACCGAGTTGCGGGAGCTGTGCGAGCGCTACCACTTCGCCTACTACAGTCAGTGGTCGCAGATCCTCGAAGGCCGGCTCCTCGGCGGCGAACCGGGAATCGCGAAGATCCGCGAGGGGCTCGCCGAGTTGCGCCGGCAGCGGGCGTTCGCGCGTATGCCGTACTGGCTCTCACTGCTGGCGGAGGTCCAGATCGACGTCGGGTGGAGGGACGCGGCCCGCGCCACGCTCGATGCCGCCCGGATCGCCGCCGAGCAACACGACGACCGCTGGTGGTTGCCGCAGGTGCTGCGACTGCGTGCGGACGCCGGACCGTTCGCGGGCGGGGCGCCGGCGCGAACGGTGCGCGAACGCCGGATTCCTACGGTGTGAATTACCAGGTACGGCCCGTTCCGGGGCCTACCGATCCGAGGAGAAGGCTATGAGTACCACCACCACGAATTCGACGCCGTCGACGACGACACCGCCGCCCTACGCGGAACTGGCCGCATCGCTACGCGGAGAGTTGATCACCCCCGACGACGCCGGCTACGACGACGCGCGTGCGGTGTACAACGCGATGATCGACCGTCGACCCGCGGCCATCGCGCGGTGCGCCAACGCCGCGGATGTCGTCGCGTGCGTGAAGTTCGCGCGGGAGCATCACGTCGAACTCGCGGTTCGCGGCGGTGGACACAACGCGGGAGGTCTCGGCGTGTGGGACGGTGCCCTCGTGATCGATCTGTCGGGGATGCGCGGAACCACGGTGTCGCCCGCCGACCGGACCGTCCGGGTGGACGGCGGGTGCACCTGGAGCGACGTCGACCATGCGACCGTGCCGTTCGGTATGGCCACCCCGTCCGGGTTCATCGCGTCCACCGGTGTCGGCGGACTGACGCTCGGCGGCGGAATCGGCTACCTGACCCGCCGTTTCGGTCTCACCGTGGATAACCTGCTCAGCGCCGATGTCGTCCTCGCCGACGGCACGCTGGTGACGGCGAGCGAACGATCCCATCCGGACCTGTTCTGGGCGCTGCGGGGAGGCGGCGGAAACTTCGGTGTGGTCACATCGTTCCAGTTCGCGTGTCACGACATCGGCGACCACGGCACCGTCGTCGGCGGGCCGGTGCTGTACGACCTGGAAGACACGCCCGACGTGATGCGGTGGTACCGCGAACTCCTGCCGTCGCTGCCCGAGGAACTCAACGGCTGGATCGGGCTGCTGACCATTCCGCCCGCGCCGCCGTTCCCGGAGGAACTGTGGGGACGCAAGGCGTGCGGCGTCGTCTGGTGCTACACCGGCGACCCGAACAAGGCCGACGCGGTACTCGAACCGATCCGCGACTTCGGAAACCCGCTGCTGGTCGGACTCCACGAAATGCCCTTCACCGCATTGCAATCCGCCTTCGACGGACTTTACCCGGCCGGATTGCAGTGGTACTGGCGCGCCGACTTCGTTCGGGAGATCTCCGACGACGCCATCGACATCCATCTGGAGTTCGGCCGTCAGCTGCCCACCGGTCATTCGACGATGCACATGTATCCCATCGACGGCGCGGCGACGCGGGTCGCCGAGGATGCCACGGCGTTCGCGTACCGGGACGGCGGCTGGGCCGGGGTGATCGTCGGTGTCGACCCGGATCCGGCCAACGCCGACGTCATCACGGACTGGGCCAAGCGGTACTGGGAGGCCCTCCACCCGACGACCGCGGGCGGGGCGTACGTCAATTTCATGATGTCCGAGGGTGAGGACCGCGTGCGTGCCTCCTACCTCGGCAACTACGACCGGCTCGCGCAGGTGAAGGCGAAGTACGATCCGGACAACCTCTTCCATGTGAACCAGAACATCCGTCCCGCGGTCCGGTCGGAGCACTAGGCGCAGCCGTATGGATCCGGGGCAGGTGTGGGCGGCTGCATGGCCCGTCCTGATCGGCGCGGCAACGGGCCTGCTGGCCGTCTGGGTGGTGCTGGCGCTCGTGCTGTGGCGATCGAGACCCGACAGCACCCGGATCGGGGAGACGATCCGGGTGCTCCCGGACGTGCTCCGTCTCCTGCGCCGCCTCGCAGCCGATCCCGACCTGCCCCGGGGGGTGCGCGTCCGGCTCGTCCTGCTGCTGGTCTATCTCGCGGTTCCGATCGACCTGATACCCGACTTCGTCCCCGTCATCGGATACGCCGACGACGTGATCATCATCGGCATCACGCTTCGCTCGGTGATTCGCCGCGCAGGTCCGCAGGTCGTGGCTCGGCACTGGCCGGGCACCCCTGAAGGCCTCGAGGCCGTGCGCCGGGTAACGTGCCTTCCCACCTGCTCGTGACGTCCGGACCGAGAGGATCCCGCCATCAGTACCTCCCGAGACGACCTGCCCGCGTTCACGTACCCCGAGGTGGGGGCGAGCCGCGACGTTCCCTTCCCTGCGGGATATCACCATCTGACCGAGCAGAAGGTGATCGGCTCCGGGGCAGACGCATTCGCCGCAGCCGCCGCCCACCTGTGTGCCTGGGGGATGCACCGCGACGCCGGGCTGGACGTGCGGGCCGACGCTCCGACGGCCTCGCCCGGCACGGCGGTCGAACTGCGATGGGGCATCGGTCCGCTCCGGCTGACGTTCTCCTGCCGCGTCGTGTACGTCCTCGACGAACCGCATCGCAAGGGATTCGCGTACGGGACGCTGCCGGGTCACCCCGAGCGCGGCGAGGAGAGCTTCGTCGTCGAACAGCGGCCGGACGGCACCGTCCTCGCGACCATCTCGGCGTTCTCGAAACCGGATCGGTGGTTCACCCGGCTCGGCGGGCCCGCCGGCCGGGTCGTGCAGAGGGTGATGACGCGCAAATATCTCGAGGCGTTGGCCGAGGCCGCACGGTAGGCCGGAGCGCCCGGATCACGTATTCTCGTGGTTGGACCGGACCGGACGGGACCTTTGCAGCCCGACTGCCTGATCCGATGTGTCTCACCCCTGACAGAGCTGGAGCCGCCGGAATGATGCCCGTACATCTACGCGACAGCGTGATTCCGAAGCACGAGCAACTCCGTGCCATCCTGCTGCACAAGTGCACCAAGGAACTTCAGCCCGGCGACCTGATGACGAGTGAACGAAAACTGATGCAGGACTACGGCGTCAGTCGCATCACGGTTCGTGAGGCGATCGGGCAGCTCGTCAACGAGGGCCACCTCGTGCGGGTGCGTGGCAAGGGCACGTTCGTCGCGCATCGTCCGGTGCAGTCGAAACTCCACCTGGCCTCGTTCACGGAGGAGATGCGGGCGCAGGGGCACAAGCCGACGACGGTGGTGCTCCAGAGCGAGGAGGACGCGGCGCCGGAGGCCACCGCGAAGGCGCTGCGCATCGCGCCGGACACCAGCGCCTATCACGTCAAACGGCTGCGGCTGGCGGACGGCGAACCGGTCAGCGTCGACGACGGCTGGTTCAACGCCGCGCTGCTTCCCGGCCTGCTGGACCTCGACCTCACCGGCTCGATCTACCGGGCGACCGCCGACAAGTACGGCATGCCGATCGACCGGGCGGAGCAGACCGTGAGCGCCGACGGGGCGAGCCAGGAGATCGCGACCCTGCTCGGCATCAAGAAGGGCGCCCCGGTGATGTACTTCGACCGGGTGTCCTTCAGCGGTCCCACACCGGTCGAGCACACCCGCAGCTGGTACCGGTCCGATCGCTACCAACTGCAAATGGAAGTTCAGGGGGAGCGGACTCAGCGCAGCGTCTGAGCCCGGCCGCCCCTCCGTTCTACGGCGCCGTCCAGTCGAACAGGGCGTCGCCGGTGGTCACGTCGGATCCGATGGTGTCGGTGGACACCGAATCCGGCTTGGAGTCCATGACGACGATCGGGCAGATGGCGGAGTATCCGGTGCCGTCGATCTCGGTCGGATCGAATCGCACCACGGGATCACCCGCGTCGACGTCATCGCCCTCCGCTGCCAGCAGGGTGAACCCGTTGCCCTTCAGCTTCACGGTGTCGATTCCCAGGTGCACCAGCACACCGCCGCCCGCCGAGTCCAGGATGACGAACGCGTGCGGGTGCAGTTTGAGGATCTTGCCCGGGATCGGCGCGAGCACGTCGAGGGCGCCGCGGTCGCGCGCCGGTTCGATCGCGACTCCGGAACCCACCATCTGGCCGGCGAATACGGGGTCGGGCACGTCGGCCAGGGCGAGCACGCGGCCGGGCAGTGGAGCCTGCACGGACAGGCTCACAGGATGTCCTCGATGTCCTCGGCCAGCGTGTCCGCCTCGGGGCCGACGATGACCTGGACGACGCTGCCCGCCTTGAGGACGCCGTGGGCGCCTGCGGCCTTGAGCGCGGCCTCGTCGACCTTGGCGCCGTCCTTGACCTCGGTGCGCAGGCGGGTGATGCAGGCCTCGATCTCGACGATGTTGTCGGCACCGCCGAGGCCGCTGATGATTGCGTCCGCTTTGGACATCGGTTCTCCCTCGTAGTTCGTGTTCGAGCTGCAGGTGATGGTGCCGGATGGGTTAGCTGGATCACATTTGCCTGTTGACATCCTGTGCTCACCTGGTCAAACTAGCAACTGGTTATGACCGGACAGTACCCGTTGGGGGTGCTGGTCCACAATAGTTTTCCCGAAGCCGTACGACGCGCTCGCCGCCACCGGTTTCGGGACTCGCCAGACGCCGATTCGGCGACCGAAGCGCACACAGAGAAGGCCGATATGACTGTCGTAGACAGCCCGAAAAAGGAATCAGCGGTGTTTGCCGGGTTACAGCGCCTCGGACGCAGCCTGATGCTGCCGATCGCGGTACTTCCCGCGGCCGGCATCTTGCTGCGGCTCGGCCAGGACGACCTCCTCGGCCGATTCGACTCGATGCACACCGCCGCGTCCGTCATCTCCGCAGCCGGCCAGGCCGTGTTCACCTGGCTGCCCCTCATCTTCGCGGTGGGCATCGCCATCGGATGGGCCAAGAAGGCCGACGGTTCCACCGCCCTGGCCGCCGTGGTCGGATACATGGTCATCAACGGCGTGTTCGAGGCCATGTCGCCGGTCGTCCTCGAAGGCAAGACCGATCCGAACGGCGACCAGGCGCTGATCAACTACGGTGTGCTCGCAGGCATCGTGATGG
The DNA here is from genome assembly GCF_030056875.1 of Rhodococcus sp. IEGM 1351. Taxonomy (NCBI): domain Bacteria; kingdom Bacillati; phylum Actinomycetota; class Actinomycetes; order Mycobacteriales; family Nocardiaceae; genus Rhodococcus; species Rhodococcus sp. IEGM 1351. Next base: position 40,110 of record NZ_JASHKU010000030.1, read on the forward strand.
GTCTGCTGTCCGCGATTCTGTGGCAGCGGTTCTACCGCACCAAACTGCCCGACTACCTCGGATTCTTCAACGGGCGCAGGCTCGTTCCCATCCTCACCGCCGTCACCGGTCTCGTCGTCGGCGTCCTGATGGCGTTTCTGTACCCGGCCTTCAACTCCGCACTGACGTGGGTGGGCGAGACCGTCGCCGAGAACTCCGTCGTCGGTGGCGGCGTCTACGGCATGGCCAACCGCCTGCTCATCCCGACCGGACTGCACCACATCCTGAACTCCACCGTGTGGTTCCTCGTCGGCGACTACCAGGACGCGAGCGGCGAACTGGTCCGCGGCGACCTCAACCGGTTCTTCGCCGGCGACCCGAGCGCAGGCATCTTCATGACCGGCTTCTTCCCGATCATGATGTTCGCCCTTCCCGCTGCCGCACTGGCGATCTGGCGCAACGCCCGGCCGTCGCAGAAGAAGGTCGTGGGTGGGATCATGCTTTCCACCGCGCTGACGGCGTTCCTCACCGGCATCACCGAGCCCCTCGAATTCGCGTTCATGTTCGTGGCTTGGCCGCTGTACCTGATCCACGCGTTCCTCACCGGCACCTCGATGGCGCTCGTCAACGCGCTCGGCATCCACGACGGATTCACGTTCTCCGCAGGCTTCTTCGACTACGTGCTCAACTTCGGCAAGGCCACCAACGCGTGGATGCTGATCCCCATCGGGCTCGGGTACGCGGTCATCTATTACGTCCTGTTCAGCTTCGTCATCAAGAAGTGGAACCTGCGCACTCCCGGTCGGGAGGACGACGCGGAAACGAACACCGACACGAACGCCGACACGAACGCCGACACTGAGAAGGCAGGTCAGTGAGCATGGCTACACGAACGGTCCTCATCGGTTCCAAGGTCGGACTGCACGCCCGTCCCGCTGCGAAGTTCACTCAGGCCGCCGCGGCGGTACCGGTCGCAGTGCAGATCGCGGTCGGCGAGTCCGCGCCGGTGGACGCAGGCAGCATGCTCGCGGTGATGACCCTCGGCGCCGAATTCGGTACCGAGGTGACGATCACCGCGGAAGGGGAGGGCAGCGAGGAGGCCCTCGACCGCCTCGCAGACTTGCTCGCCTCCGACCTCGACGCCGCCTGATGTCGACGGCTACGGAAGTTCTCGTACACGGCCTCGGGGTGAGTCCGGGGCTGGTCTGCGCACCCTGGCTCTCGTTCGGGACACCGGTCGCGACGTCGGCCGAAGACCCTGTCGGCGAATCGATCACGGCCGAGACCGCCCGTGTGCGGGACGCCCTCGCGACCGTGTCCGGCGACCTCGAAGCCCGCGCCGCCCAGGTGGACGGCGTCGCGTCCGAGATCCTGCTCGTGTCGGCGGCCATGGCCCGCGACCCGGGAATCGTGTCCGCCGCCGAGGAGAACCTTCGCGCCGGCATGCCGACGGCACACGCCGTGAGCGTCGCGTTCGACGGTTACTGCGCCACACTCGAGGCCCTCGGTGGGTACCTGGCCGAACGCGTCGCGGACCTGCGTGACCTCGGGCATCGCGCGGTCGCGGTGCTTCTGGGAGTGCCGATGCCCGGCATCCCCGATCCCGGGTACCCGTTCGTTCTCGTCGCCAGGGACCTGTCGCCCGCGGACACCGCGATGCTCGGCGGCAGCGACGTGGTCGGTCTGCTCACCGCCGAGGGCGGGCCGACGAGCCACACTGCGATCCTGGCGAAATCCCTCGGTCTGCCGGCGATCGTGAACTGCGCCGACCTCGACCGGTTGGTCGAGGGAAGACCGGTGGTGGCCGACGGGACGACCGGCGAGATCGTCGTCGACCCCGGCGACCTTCGGCAGGCAGAGGTGGCCGAGCAGGTCGCGGAGGCGCGAGCGCGGGTCGCGGCCATGAGTGGACCCGGCCGCACCCGGGACGGGGCACCCGTCGGACTGCTCGTCAACATCGGCACCGTCGACGACGCCACCCGCGCCGCCACCGCGGATTCCGAGGGCGTCGGGCTGTTCCGCACCGAATTCCTATACCTCGGCAGGCAGATCGCGCCCACCCTCGACGAACAGATCGCCACCTACACGTCGGTGCTGGAGCAGTTCGCGGGACGCAAGGTGGTGGTCCGGACCCTCGACGGCGGCTCCGACAAACCACTGCCGTTCCTCGACCTCGGCGCGGAGGAGAACCCGGCACTCGGCGTGCGGGGGCTGCGGGTCGGCACCGTCTACCCGGACGTCCTGGCCACCCAGTTGGAGGCTCTCGGCGCCGCGGCGGCCACCACCGGCGCGGACCTGTGGGTGATGGCGCCGATGGTGGCGACGGCGGAGGAGGCGGAGGGCTTCGCCGCGCTCGCCCGCTCAGCCGGTATCGCCACGGTCGGGGCGATGATCGAAATCCCCTCGGCAGCGCTGCGTGCACGCGACCTGCTCGAGCACCTCGATTTCGTCAGTATCGGGACCAACGACCTGAGCCAGTACACGTGCGCCGCGGACCGGATGGCGGGCAGTCTCGCGCCACTGCTCGACCCGTGGCAGCCCGCCGTCCTGGACCTGATCGGCCTGGTCGGCGCGGCAGGAGCGGAGGCAGGCACACCCGTCGGCGTCTGCGGGGAGGCCGCGTCCGATCCCGCGCTGGCCCCGGTGCTGGTCGGGCTGGGCGTCACCAGCCTGTCGATGGTGGCTCCGTCGCTGGGTGCCGTGCGTGCCAGTCTGGCCGCCACCGGCCTCGGCCTGTGCCGGGAGATGGCGGTCGCCGCACGCGGCGCACGGTCCCCGCAGGCCGCACGATCGGCGGTCGCCGCTCTCACATCCGGAGCGCCTCGATGATCCTGCGGGGCAAGGTCGTCGTGGAGGACGGCGTCATCGCCGACGGTGTGGTGGTCACCGACGGCGACCGAATCTCCTGGGTCGGGTCCGCCGTGCGGTACCGCGGAGAAGTGCCGCTACCGGAACCGAGTTCGTCGATACTGCTGCCGGGCCTGATCGACCTGCACTGCCACGGCGGCGCCGGCGCGGGGTTTCCCAACGCCGACGCCGACGGGGCCCGGCGGGCCGCGGACCATCACCGCGAGCACGGCACCACCGCACTGCTCGGCAGCCTCGTCTCGGCAGGGGAGCAGGACCTGCTCCGGCAGGCCGGAATCCTCGCCGAGCTGGTGGAACGCGGTGAGCTCCTCGGGATCCACCTGGAGGGTCCGTTCATTTCCGGTGCCCGGTGCGGTGCGCAGGATCCCGCGTCCGTGATCCCCGGCGATCCCGGCCTGTTCGAGAGGATCTGCGATGCCGCGCGCGGCACCGTCCGGTCGATGACGCTCGCGCCGGAGACCGCGCACTTCGGAGAACTTCTCGCCGCGATGCGCCGGCGCGACGTGCTACCGAGCCTCGGTCACACCGACACCGACGCGGCGACCACGTCCGCGAGGATCGCCGACGCCGCCGGTGGCCCACTGACCGCCACACACCTGTTCAACGCGATGCCACCACTGCACCATCGCGCGCCGGGACCGGTGGCGGCATTCCTGGCCGCGGCCGGTCGCGGCGACATCGTCGTCGAATTGATCGCGGACGGGGTGCATCTCGCGCCCGAGACCGTGTCGATGGTGTTCGACACCGTCGGGCCCGACCAGATCGTCCTCGTCAGTGACGCCATGGCCGCCGCCGGTGTGACGGACGGCGACTACCAGCTCGGGCCCCTGGACGTGCGCGTCTCGCGCGGTGTCGCCCGGCTCGCGACCACCGACGGGTCCGAGGGGGCCATCGCAGGCGGCACCGCACGGCTGCTGGACGTGGTCCGCACCGCCGTCGTCGACAGCGGTATCCGACTCGTCGACGCCGTCGCTTCCGCCACCAGGACTCCGGCCCGGCTGCTCGGCCTGGAGTCCGAACGCGGCAGCCTCGCCCCGGGCCGCCGCGCCGATATCGTCGTGACCGATCACCAACTGCGCCCCTGCGGCGTGTTCGTCGGCGGAATACCCGCCGAACGGGAAGGACTCGCATGGAAATCGTAATCCGGCAGACGCCGTCGGACGTCAGCTCGACCGTCGCGGACATCGTCGAGGGGTACGTGCGACGCGGTCCGACGACGCTGGGCCTCGCGACCGGCTCGTCCCCGCTCGGAAGCTACCGGGAACTCGCCCGCAGGCACCGTGAGTCCGGACTGGACTTCTCGGACGCGCGCGCCTTCCTGCTGGACGAGTACGTCGGACTTCCGAAAACCCATGACCAGTCGTACTTCTCGGTGATCCGCTCGGAGTTCGTCGACCACGTCAACCTCGACACCGACCGCGTGCTCAGCCCGAACGGCGAATCGCCCGACATCGCCGAGGAAGGTGCGCGGTACGACGCGGCCATCGCCGACGCGGGCGGCGTCGACGTGCAGCTTCTCGGCATCGGGACCGACGGCCACATCGGATTCAACGAGCCGGGCTCCGCGCTGACCTCACGCACCCGCGTCAAGACCCTCACCGAGCAGACCCGCCTCGACAACGCGCGGTTCTTCGACAGCGTCGACGACGTCCCACACCACGTCCTCACTCAGGGGTTGGGCACCATCAGCGAGGCCCGGCACCTGGTGATGATCGCGTTCGGCAAGGGCAAGGCCGAGGCGATCGCCGCCGCCGCGGAGGGACCGCTCTCCGCGTTCTGCCCGGCATCGGTGATGCAGCTGCACCGGCACGTCACCGTCGTGATCGACGAAGCCGCAGCGAGCAAGCTGCAACTCGCCGACTACTACCGGTATGCGCTGGAACACAAGCCTTCCTGGCAGTCGTTCTAGATGACACCCGTACTCGAACTGGCGGTCCAGGACGTCGCGGGCGCCCGGATCGCCCGACACACCGGCGCGGTGCGCGTCGAGTTGTGCACCGCACTCGGCGCGACCGGCGGGTTGACGCCGAGTATCGGCATGATCGAAGCGGTTGCGGCCCAGGGGATCGCGGTGCACCCGCTGATCCGTTGCCGGCCCGGTGGATTCGTCTACGACGCCGACGAGATCGCCGTGATGGCTCGCGACGTTCGGGCCGCGGTGGGCGCCGGCGCGTCCGGGGTGGTGCTCGGTGCGCTCACGCCCGACATGTCCGTCGACCGCGACGCTCTGCGCCGCCTGCTCGACGGCATCGACCCGTACGCGGTGGAGGTGACGTTCCATCGTGCGATGGACGTCGTCGACGACCGGGCGACCGCCGTCGATACGCTCGCGCGGTCGGGCATCATCAGGGTCCTGACCTCGGGCGGAGCGCCGCGGTGCATCGACGGCCTCGACGCCCTGTCCGGCATGGTCGCCCACGCGCACGGCCGGATCCAAGTGATGGCAGGTGGCGGGATCCGCGTCGAGGACATCGCCGCGGTCGCGGGCACCGGCGTCGACGCCGTGCATCTCTCCGCCCGCCGCACCGTCAACGACAGCGGCGGTCCGGGCGGCGGGTCCGGCGGCTACGACGCCGTCGACGAAACCCTCGCGCGGGCAGCGGCGGCGGCGCTGGGGATCTGACTTCGACGGTTCCCTGTGGCCCCCTGTCGAGATCCCTGCGAAGTCTGAATCACTCGCTAGTCCACAATGCCTGCATGGCAGCGACGGGTGACGCCCTTGGCGGCCTTGACAGCGGCGTGTCGCGGGTCGCGACCGTTCTCGATACAGCGTTGTGCCCGTCGGTCGACGGTCCCTTCATTCGGCCCCACCCCAGTACACATACGCGGGCCTTTCTGATGCGTCGACGCGGGCTATTGCCACTGGCAAGGGTTGTTGCTAGTATCGAACAGATATTCGAACAACCTTGGGGGAGGTTTGTTGTGGGGGCAGTACTTCTCGAGGAATTGCGCGCATTCACGGCGCGCCTGCAATGTGCCGAGACAACGAGTGGCGATGCGGGATTGGGCATCGAACTGCTCGATGCGATCGAGACGTTGAAGTCGGTCGGGTGTGCGGTGCAGGCGGTGATCACTGACGATGTCGCGACGAGTATCCGAGAGGACCGTAAAGCTCGGAGGCTCCCGCGATCCGAGTGGGCCCGGGGCGTCGGGTCGCAGATTGCGTTTGCGCGCAGAGAATCCCCGAACCGCGGCGGCCGGCATCTCGGATTCGCGCTGGCGCTGGTGCACGAGATGCCGCACACCCTGGCCCTGCTGCGGTCGGGTCGGTTGAACGAATGGCGCGCCACCCTGTTGGTGCGGGAGACTGCGTGCCTGTCGGCCGCGGATCGGGGCATCGTGGACCGCCGGTTGTGTTCGGACCCAAACAGTCTGATCGCACGGGCGAAGGCGTTGGCGGTGGAACTCGACGCCGCCGCGGTCGTGGCCCGGCACCGCAAGGCCGTGTCCGAACGACGGGTCACAACACGCCCCGCGCCGGATTCGATGGCGTATCTGAGTGTGCTGATGCCGGTTGAGCAGGCGGTCTGCCTGCAGGCGACCCTGGGGCGGGACGCGGACAGCCTGATCGCCACCGGGAACGGCGGTGGCCGCACCCGCAATCAGCTGATGGTGGACTTGTTGTTCGACCGGGGCACCGGAGCCGAAGTGACGTCGGGTATTCCGGTGACGGTGAACCTCGTGCTCTCCGACGAAACGTTGCTGACCGGCGGGCACGAGGCGGCGCAGCTGCAGGGTTTCGGGCCGGTGCCGGCGGGGATCGCGCGGCAACTGGTCGCCGACGCCATCGATGGAGATGCCGAGACGTCGTTGCAGCGCATCTACGCATGCCCACAGTCGGGGTCGTTGACCGCGCTGGAATCCCAATCCCGAACATTTCCGAAAAGCCTGCGAACGCTGATCGACCTGCGGGATCAGACGTGCCGCACCCCGTGGTGTGACGCCCCGATTCGACACCACGACCACATCCGCTCACACCGCGAATCCGGTGCCACCAGCGCGGAGAACGGGTCCGGGCTCTGCGAGGCCTGCAACTACGCGAAGGAAGCACCAGGCTGGACGGCCCGACCGGTGCACAACCCCGGCCGCACCCATCTCCTCGACGTCGGCACCCCGACCGGGCACCACTACCGATCAACCGCGCCACCGCTCCCGGCCGCGGCACGGCAGTCGGGAGTCGAGGCGGTACTCATCGCACAATTGCGTGCGTCTTGATCCGGCGGCCACGGGATTGGTCGTAGGGTCGTGTGCATGGCCAGCTGGAACGAGTTCGCCGAAGCTGCTCCGCGGATTGCCGCTATCTTCTCCCGTCGACATGCGGCGACCGGAAACCTCTGCATGCTCGGCACGCTTCGCTCCGACGGATTCCCGCGGATCAGCCCGGTCGAGCCGAGATTCTTCGAAAATCAGTTGTGGATCGCCGGAATGCCGAACACCACGAAGTTCCGGGATCTGGCTCGCGATCCGCGCTTCTGCCTCCACACCGCGACCGTCGACACCGAGGTGAAGGAGGGCGACGCAAAACTGTGGGGTGTCGTCGACGACGTCCAGGACAAGGCCCTGCACCAGCGTTTCGCGCAGGCGCTGTTCGACGAGACCGGGTTCGACATCCGGGGGGAGGAATTCGATCACTGCTACCGAGCCGATCTCACCGGTGGCTCGGCAGTGGAGGTCGGCGACGGCCACATGGACATCACCATCTGGAAACCGGGCGAGCCCGAGCACGTCGTGCGAAAGCACTGACTGCTCACTCCTGCCGCGACATGACACGGTCTGGACATACATGGACATCCAACTATAGGATGGGCTACATATTCGGAACTCCCTCATCATCGAGTAAGAAACGGGTTCGCACAATGGTTCAAGAGCTATCCCACTTCGTCGGCGGCAAGCGCGTCCCCGGTGCCTCCAACAAGTTCGGCGACGTCTACGACCCCAACACCGGTGAGGTGCAGGCGCGTGTGCCTCTCGCCGACAAGGCCGAGACCGAGGCGATCATCGCGAACGCGGTGGATGCTCAGCGGGAATGGGCGCTGTTCAACCCGCAGAAGCGGGCCCGCGTCCTGATGAAGTTCCTCCAGCTCGTGCAGGAGGAGATGGATTCGCTGGCGCGCCTCCTGTCGTCCGAGCACGGCAAGACGATCCCCGACGCGAAGGGCGACATCCAGCGCGGCCTCGAGGTTATCGAGTTCGCCCTCGGCGCCCCGCACCTGCTCAAGGGCGAGTACACGGAATCCGCCGGAACCGGCATCGACGTGTACTCGATGCGTCAGCCGCTCGGCGTCGTCGCCGGCATCACGCCCTTCAACTTCCCGGCCATGATCCCGCTGTGGAAGGCCGGTCCCGCGCTGGCCGCCGGCAACGCGTTCATCCTCAAGCCGTCCGAGCGCGACCCGTCGGTGCCGCTGCGTCTGGCCGAGCTGTTCCTCGAGGCCGGTCTGCCCGCAGGCGTGTTCAACGTGGTCAACGGTGACAAGGAAGTGGTGGACGTTCTGCTCACCGACGACCGCGTCAAGGCTGTCGGGTTCGTCGGCTCCACGCCCATCGCGCAGTACATCTACGAGACCGCCGCGGCCCATGGCAAGCGTGCGCAGTGCTTCGGTGGCGCGAAGAACCACGCGATCATCATGCCCGACGCCGACCTCGACGAGGTGGCCGATGCCCTTATCGGCGCAGGTTACGGCTCCGCGGGTGAGCGGTGCATGGCCATTTCCGTCGCGGTCCCGGTGGGCGAGGAGACGGCCGATGCGCTCGTTGCCAAGCTGACCGAACGGGTCGGCAAGCTCACGATCGGCCGCAGCGACGACGAGTCCGCCGACTTCGGCCCGCTGGTCAGCAAGGACGCCCTCGAGCGGGTGAACAACTACATCCAGATCGGCATCGACGAGGGTGCGGAGGCCGTGATCGACGGCCGCGGCTTCACCCTCGAGGGCCACGAGAACGGCTTCTTCGCCGGCGCGACCCTGTTCGACAAGGTCACCACCGACATGCGCGTCTACAAGGAAGAGATCTTCGGACCCGTCCTGCTCGTCGCCCGTGCCGCGGACTACGAGGAGGCACTCCGCCTGCCGACCGAGCACGAGTACGGCAACGGCGTCGCCATCTTCACCCGCGACGGCGACACCGCCCGCGACTTCACGAACCGCGTGAACGTCGGCATGGTCGGCGTCAACGTGCCGATCCCCGTGCCGATCGCGTACCACACGTTCGGCGGCTGGAAGCGCTCCGGCTTCGGCGACCTGAACCAGCACGGTCCCGACTCGTTCCGCTTCTACACCAAGACCAAGACCGTGACGCAGCGTTGGCCCTCGGGCAAGAAGGAAGAGACCAACCACTTCGTCATCCCCACCATGAACTGAACGGACCTCCATGTTCACCTTGACCGATGACGAGCGGGCGATCAGCGACACTGCCCGTGACTTCGCGGCCGAGCATCTCGCGCCGCACGCTGTGGAGTGGGATCAGGCCAAGCATTTCCCGGTGGATGTCCTGCGGAAGGCGGCGTCGCTGGGGATGGGTGGGATCTACATCCGCGAGGACGTGGGTGGGTCCGAGCTGACTCGTGTCGACGCGGCCCGCATCTTCGAGCAGCTCGCGAAGGGGTGCCCGTCGATCGCCGCCTATATCTCGATCCACAACATGGTCACCTGGATGATCGACCGGTTCGGCACCGAGGAGCAGCGGCGCGCGTGGGTGCCGGGGCTGTGTTCGATGGATCAGCTGGGCAGTTATTGCCTGACCGAGCCGGGTGCCGGTTCGGATGCGGCGGCGCTGAGCACGAGGGCGGTCCGGGACGGCGACGACTACGTCCTGACCGGGGTCAAGCAGTTCATCTCCGGTGCCGGCACCTCCGATGTGTACGTGGTGATGGCCCGCACCGGGGAGAGCGGGCCCCGCGGGATCTCGGCGTTCATCGTCCCGAAGGGGTCGCCGGGTCTGACCTTCGGGCCGAACGAGGTGAAGATGGGCTGGAACGCCCAGCCCACCCGTCAGGTGATCTTCGAGGACGTGCGGGTGCCGGCGGCGAACCTGCTCGGGTCCGAGGGTGGTGGTTTCCGGATCGCGATGGCCGGCCTGAACGGTGGCCGGCTCAACATCGCGGCGTGCTCGGTGGGCGGCGCGCAGACCGCGCTGGAGCGGGCCGTCGCCTACCTGACGGACCGGAAGGCGTTCGGGTCGCCGCTGATCGACTCGCAGGCACTGCAGTTCCAGCTCGCCGACATGCGCACCGAACTGGAGGCGGCCCGCACCCTGCTGTGGCGGGCGGCGGCGGCGCTCGAGGACGGCGCCCCCGATGTCGTCGAACTGTGTGCGATGGCGAAGCGGTTCGCCACCGACACCGGTTTCGAGGTCGCCAACAAGGCGCTGCAACTGCACGGTGGGTACGGCTATCTTGCCGAGTACGGAATCGAGAAGATCGTCCGCGACCTGCGGGTCCATCAGATCCTCGAGGGCAGCAACGAGATCATGCGGGTGGTCATCGCCCGCAGCGTCATCGGAAACAGAGGAGCGGCATGAGCGACGCGGTACCCACGGAACCGGACGTTCTGATCGAGAAGCGGGGCGGGCTGGGCCGGATCGTGCTCAATCGGCCCCGGGCGATCAACGCCCTCAATCACGGCATGGTCCGGCAGATCGCGGCGGCCCTGGCCGAATGGTCCGGCGACGACACGGTCCGGGCGGTGGTGATCACCGGTGCCGGGGAGCGGGGCCTGTGCGCGGGCGGCGACATCGTGTCGATCTACCACGACGCGAAGGACGGGGGCACCGGTTCGCGGGAGTTCTGGCGCGAGGAGTACCTCCTCAACGCGGCCATCGCGCGCTACGGCAAGCCGTACGTGGCGATCATGGACGGCATCGTGATGGGCGGTGGGGTCGGGGTGTCGGCGCACGGCAGCGTGCGGATCGTCACCGAACGGTCGATGATCGGGATGCCCGAGACCGGGATCGGGTTCGTCCCCGACGTCGGCGGCACCTACCTGCTCGCCCGCACCCCGGGCGAGTTGGGCACCCATATCGCCCTGACCACCGCCCGGCTCAGCGCCGGCGACGCGATCGCGTGCGGGTTCGCCGACCACTTCATCCCGTCGGAGAAGATCGAGCAGTTCATCGACGCGTTGTCGACGACGTCCGTTCAGGAGGCGCTCGGCGCGTTCACCGAACCGGCACCGGTCTCGGAGTTGCTGGGCCAGCAGGGCTGGATCGACGCCGCGTACTCCGCCGACAGTGTCGCCGACATCGTCGCCCGCCTGCGCGGCAGTGGGGTGCCCGAGGCTCAGAAGGCGGCCGAGCAGGTGCGCTCGAAGTCGCCGACCGCGTGCGCGGTCACCCTGACATCGCTGCGCCGCGCCCGGCAGGCCGGCAGTCTCGAGGAAGTCCTCAACGACGAATTCCGGGTGTCCGTCGCCTGCCTGAACTCGCCCGACCTCGTCGAGGGCATCCGGGCGCAGGTCGTGGACAAGGACCGCAACCCGCAGTGGTCGCCCGCCACCATCGAGGAGGTCGACCCGGCGCAGGTCGACGCGTTCTTCGCCCCACTCGGCGACCTCGAACTCGGCCTGACGGCCCCGCAGCCGCAGCATTGACCACCAGCTACACGCGTCCAGGAGGGACTGCTATGAGCACTACCGTCGGATTTCTGGGACTCGGCCACATGGGTGGTCCCATGGCGGCCAACCTCGTCAAGGCGGGGCACACGGTGGTCGGTTTCGACCTCGCGCCCGCCGCTCTCGAACAGGCAGTGAAAGACGGTGTCACCGTCGCCGATTCGGCCGTGGAGGCGGTGCGTGAGGTGGACGTCGTGATCACGATGCTGCCGAGCGGAAAGCACGTTCTCGGGCTCTACGCGGAGATCCTGCCCGCCGCGAAGCCGGGCACCTTGTTCATCGATTCGTCCACCATCGACGTCGCGGACGCCCGGGCGGCGCATGACGAGGCCGTCGAGGCGGGCCACCGTTCGGTGGACGCACCCGTTTCCGGTGGCGTCGTCGGCGCCACCGCGGGAACGCTCGCGTTCATGGTCGGCGGCACGGCGGACGACTTCGAGTCTGCGAAGCCGCTGCTCGACGTGATGGGCAAGAAGGTCGTTCACTGCGGAGACCCGGGCAACGGTCAGGCCGCGAAGATCTGCAACAACATGATTCTGGGCGTGTCGATGATCGCCATCAGCGAGGCGTTCGTCCTCGGCGAGAAGCTGGGTCTGAGCCACCAGGCCCTGTTCGACGTCGCGTCCAACGCGTCCGGCCAGTGCTGGGCGCTCACCACCAACTGTCCTGTGCCCGGACCGGTTCCGACGAGCCCGGCCAACAACGACTACCAGCCGGGCTTCGCGGCCGCGCTGATGGACAAGGATCTCGGTCTCGCCGCGAACGCGCTGAAGACCAACGGCGTCGAGGCCGACCTCGGGCTGCGTGCCGCCGAGCTGTACAGCCGGTTCCACGCCGCCGGTGGTGGTGGTCAGGACTTCTCGGCCATCATCAACGACATCCGCGACCGTTCTACCAAGGGAGACCAGTGACCGACTTCGAGACCATCCTGCTCGACCGCAAGGGCCGGGTGGGGATCATCACCCTCAACCGTCCGAAGGCGCTCAACGCACTGAACTCCGAGCTGATGCGCGAGGTCGTGTCGGCGGTGGAGGAGTTGGAGAAGGATCCGGAGATCGGTGCCATTCTGATCACCGGTTCCGATCGGGCGTTCGCGGCGGGTGCCGACATCAAGGAGATGCAGCCCAAGTCGTACATGGACGTCTACCTGGACGACTTCTTCGCCGCATGGGACCGTCTCGCCGCGGCCCGCAAGCCGACGATCGCTGCCGTCGCCGGGTACGCACTCGGCGGCGGATGCGAACTGGCGATGCTCTGCGACATCCTGATCGCCGCCGACACCGCGAAGTTCGGTCAGCCGGAAATCAAGCTCGGTGTCATCCCCGGCATCGGCGGTTCGCAGCGGCTGACCCGCGCGGTGGGTAAGGCCAAGGCCATGGAACTGTGCCTGACCGGCCGGAACATGGACGCCGAGGAGGCCGAACGCGCCGGGCTGGTGTCGCGGATCGTGCCCGCCGCGGATCTGCTCGACGAGGCGCTGCAGACGGCGACCACCATCGCCGAGATGTCGCTTCCGGTCGCGATGATGGCGAAGGAAGCCGTCAACCGCTCGTTCGAGACCACCCTCACCGAGGGCGTCCGATTCGAGCGTCGGGTGTTCCATTCGACGTTCGCCACCGAGGATCAGAAGGAAGGCATGGCAGCGTTCGTCGAGAAGCGTTCGCCCGTGTTCAAACACCGCTAGAAACCCTGAAAACGACTGTCGCCCCGCACCGGGATCCGGTGCGGGGCGACAGTCGTCTCACCACTTGGTGGGGGCGTCTCCGGTGTCGAAATCGCCTGCCTCGCGGCGCAGTTCGGCGAGGATCGTGACCAGTTGTTCCAGCTTGTCGCCGGACACCCCGGGACTCGAGAACACCTGGGCGTTGAGTCGCTCGGTGGACTCGACGGCCAGTTTCCTTCCCGCGTCGGTGATTTCGATCAGGGTCGCGCGGCGATCGCTCGGATGCGGGACACGTCGCACAAGATTCGCCGTCTCGAGCCGGTCGACGGCGTTCGTCACGCTGGTCGGGTGAACCTGAAGGCGCGCGCTGGCCTTCGCCATCGGGAGCGCGCCGGTGCGCGTGAACGTCAGCAGTGTCAGCAATTCGTACCGGGCGAACGTGAGCCCCGACGGCTTGAGCACCTCTTCCACCCGGGCCATCATGATCTGCTGTGCCCGCATCACCGAGGTCACCGCGGCCATGCCGTCGGCGACATCACCCCAGCCGTGCTTCGTCCACTGCCGGTGGGCCTCTTCGATGGGGTCGAGATGAAGTGGTGACGGTGGTGGCATGCGTCGATCATCCCATGGCGGGTGATGGGCCGCGAAAGTCTGCCGAACGTGTCGTCAGTGCGCTTCCGCCTTCGCGGCAGCCGCCAATGCCACCAACCCGAGTCCCGCGCACGCCGTCATCGTGACCGCGAGAGCGACGCCGGTGTTGCCGAGCACGCCGACCAGGGGAGCGATCAGCGCGCCGACACCGAACTGCAGGGCGCCGAGCAGCGCGGCAGCGGTACCGGCCGCCTCGCCGTGGCGGCCGAGAGCCAGCGCGGGGGCGTTGGGCAGGACGAAGCCGACGCCGGCGAGGAGGAACCACAGTGGAACGACGAACCCGACGAGCCCGCCGAACTCGAAGTGGGCGGTGGTGACCAGCGCCAGCCCGGCCACCGTCGCGAAGGCGAGGGCCGACACCGTGATCTGCAGCGGTGACCACCGTGCGAGGGCGCGGACGTTGAGTTGCGAGGCGCCGATCAGAGCGATCGCGCCGGAGCTGAACAGCAGCGCGAACTGCTGCTCGTCCAGGCCGTACTGGTCCTGGAACACGAACGACGCACCGGAGACGTACGAGAACAACGATCCCATCGCCACACTCGACACGAGTGCGAGCACCATGAACGCGCGGTCGCCCAGCAGGCTCTTGTAGGTGCCCAGCACGGCGCGCAGACTGCTCTTGCGCCGCCGCTCCGGCGGCAGCGTCTCCGTCAGACCCCACACCCCGATCAACGCCGTCAGGGTGCCGATCACGGCGAGGACGACGAAGATCCCGCGCCAGTCGACGGCGATGAGGAGCGCCCCGCCGATACTCGGGGCGAGAACGGGTGCGACGCCGAGCACGAGCATCAGCCGCGACATCACGACGGCCACGGTGTTCCCCGAGAACAGGTCGCGGACGACGGCGAGCGCGACCACCGCTGCGGCGGCGGCCCCGATGCCCTGGAAGACGCGGAGCACACCCAGCACGGCGACGGTCGGCGCGAAGACAGCGAGGACGGACGCGACCACGTGGACACCGATACCGGCGATGAGGGGACGCCTGCGCCCGAGGCTGTCCGCGAGCGGTCCGACGATCAACTGCCCCAGCGCGAGGCCGAGCAGAGTGCCGGTGATGGTCAGCTGGACCGCGGACGACGATGCGCCGAGGTCGGTTCCGATGTCCGGAAGCGCAGGCAGGTACATGTCGATGGTGAAGGGGCCGAGGGCCACCATCGCGCCGAGTACCAGGATCACCCGAAGGCTGGGACGGGTGGTTGTCCGGTCGGCGGTCGGGGCGGCGCGTTCTTCGGTATCGGTCACGAAGCAACACAGCAACGAGGGCACGTGGTTTGTTCCCGCCCCGGCATGTCGGTTTCAGAATCACCGTGAGCGCAACCCTCGCGCCCGGGGCACCGGCCGGGCACAGTAATCATCGATGCGGGTGTGACTGAGTGGTTGAGGTACCGGCCTGCAAAGCCGTTCACACGGGTTCGAATCCCGTCACTCGCTCGGGTGAGAACCGGCAGGTGATGCACCTGCCGGTTCTCTTTCGCGTGGTCACACGTCTTCGAGGCGAATGCCCTTGGTCTCCTTCATGAACAGGCACGCGACGCCGGTGAGGACAGCCAGCACCATGATGTAGACGCCGAACACCCAGCCGAGGTCGAGTCCGAGGAGAAGCTGGTTCAGGTACGGGGCGGTGCCACCGAACACCGCGACGGAGAACGAGTACGCGAATCCGATCGCCTGGGTGCGTAGTCGCGTCGGGAAGCTCTCCGACAGCGTGGAGGACAGAATCGACGCGGGGACCGCGACGATCAGCAGGGCGGCGGTGGTGGCGACGAGCAGGGTCCACCCGTCGGACGTGATCATCATCGTCAGCGGTAACTGCAGGGCGAACATCAGAACCGCGAAGGCGCCCAGCATGGGCCGCCGGCCGATCTTGTCGGAGAGCAACCCGAGGAACGGCAGCGAGACCAGTGCGATCAGCTGAGCGATCACCAGCATCCAGTACGCGGTGTCGGGATTCATGCCCTGCTGCGTGATCGCGTACGTGGAGATGTACGACGTCCAGGTGTAGTGCGCGGCCGTGATGCCCGAGGTCATCCCGATCATCAGGAGGATCGCCCGGACGACGGCGCGGCGGGGGATGCTCGGCAGATCGTCGTTGTTCTGCGCTGCGTCGAAGACGTCGCTCTCTTCCATGCTGCGGCGCAGATACAGGGCGAACAGTGCCAGAAGCGCGCCGATGAGGAACGGGATACGCCAACCCCATTGACCGACCGCGGTGTCGGACAGGGAGGAGGTGACGACGCCGCCGACCGTGTAGGCCAGCACCGAACCGCCGAAGATCGCGATGAACGCGACGCTGCCCCACATGCCGCGCCGGTGCGGAGGCGCGATCTCGCCGACGTAGGAGTACGCGGTCGCGGACTCGCCGCCGTGCGCGAAGCCCTGCATGACGCGCGCCGCGAGCAGGATCAGGGAGGCCCACGCGCCGATGGTCGAGTAGGTGGGCATCACTCCGATGATCAGGCTGCCCGTGGCCATCATCAGCATGGTCGTGACGAGGACGAATTTGCGTCCGCGTTTGTCGGCGATCCGGCCGAAGATGATCCCGCCGAGCGGGCGCATCAGGAAGCCGACCGCGAAGACGGCGAGCGTGGACAGCAGGGCGGAGACCGGGTCCGAGTTGCTGAACATCGCCGCCGCGATGAACGGGGCGAACACCGCGTAGGCGCTCCACTCGTACCACTCGAGGACGTTGCCGACGGAGCTGGCGAGGAGCGATTTCTTGCGGGAGGCGAGGGTGGGGCCGGAATGGGTGTCAGGCTGCGCCTGGCGAGTGAGGTCGACGTTCACGTGCAGTCACTTTCGTCGGGGTCGCGGAGTCGAAAGGTCGGAGAGGTCGGGTCGTCAGCGCAGGTCGCTGCGACGGATCTTGCCCGTCTGGGTCTTCGGGAGGTCGGTGATGATGTGCACCAGCCGGGGCCGCTTGTACGCGGCGAGACGGTCGCGGGCGAACGCGACGAGTTCGTCCTCGGTGGCGGTCGCGCCCGTGCGGAGCGAGACGTAGGCCACCACCGATTCGCCCTGGTAGTCGTCGGGCTGACCGACGACGGCGGCCTCGTGCACGGCCGGGTGTTCGTAGAGGGTGTCCTCGACCTCACGGGGCCACACCTTGTAGCCGGAGACGTTGATCTGATCTTTGAGCCGGTCGACGAGGTACACCCACCCCGCGTCGTCGATGATCGCGACGTCCCCGGTGCGCAGCCGTCCGCCGGGCAGTGTGTCGCGGGAGGCGTCCGGGTTGCGCCAGTAGCCCGAAACAACCTGCGGTCCCGCGATTTCCAGCTCGCCCGCGGTGTGGGGCGGAACGGGGTCGCCATTCGGGTCGACGGCCCGGATGTCCACCCGGGGCAGCGGGAGACCGATGGACAGTGAGCCACTCGACGGGTCGACCGGCGCCCGCAGGCCGGGCGGCACCGCGATCACTCCGGCCGTGGTCTCGGTCATCCCGTACGCGTTGTGGATGTACTTGCCGAATCCGGCTTCGAACTTCTCCACTGTCGCTGGCGGGATGGGCGCGCCGCCCGAGTAGAGGGTCTTGACCGAGGCGAAGTGGTCCGCGCTCACACCCGGCACCTCGGAGAGTGCGTTGAACACGGTGATCGAGCCGATCGTGTAGGTCACCCGGTGTTCCACGAACGTCTCCAGTGCGACGGCCGCGTTGAACCTGTTCGCGAAGACGAGCACACAGTCCCGGACGAGGGCCACGCCGGCATTGAGCACGGCACCGGTGATGTGGAACAGGGGCGCGACAGCGAACACGACGTCCCCGTCGACGACGCCGGCGCAGTCACCGAAGTCGAGTGCGGTGGCCAGCACGTTCGCGTGGGAGTTGAGCGCGCCCTTCGGCGGGCCGGTGGTCCCGGAGGTGTAGGTGAGCAGCGCAAGATCGTCGCCGTCGAGTTCGATCAGGGGAGGCCGCCTGCCGCGAAAGCGTGCGAGGAGTGCGACGAGGTCGCCGTCGGCTGCCGGCGTGGCGCGCGTGGTGGACTCGAACACCCGCGGATCGTTGCGGGTCTGGAAATCGAGGGCACTGGTGCTGATCGAGAATCGCACGCTGCTGCCGCGCAGGGTCTCGGCCGTGGCCGCGGCGCTCACGTCTTCGCAGATGATGCCGATCGGTTCGGCATCGTCGACGAGGCGGCGGAGTTCGTTTCCGCGGTACATCGGATTGAGCACCAGCGCCGCTGCGCCGACCTTCCACAGTGCCAGCAGGGCGAGGGCGTACTGCGGCACATTCTGCAGGTAGATGCCCACCCGGTCGCCGCGCCCCACACCCCACTCGTCCAGCGCGACGGCGAGGGCATCCGACAGGTCGTCGACCTCGCGCGCGGTGAGGGTGCCATCGAAATAGGCCACGGCGGGGTGATCGGGATGGGCCTTCACGCGCGACCGCCACGCGTCGAGAGTGGTCGCCACGGGTGGCTCCTGGATTCCGTCGTTGGTGAACGTCGACGACACCGCTGTCCCCTTTCTCCGGCTCCGGTCCGAACGGGATGTCCGAATTCGAGCGGCCGACCGATCACTCGCTCGGTCGGTGTGGGCAAGTGTTGTGTGTCACACCCGGGTGTGTCAAGTCGGTGCCCGCGGGACTGCTGATTCCGTCACGGCCGCGGCGACGGTTGCGGCTCATATTTCCGTCTGGCAATATGAGGGCATGAGCGCCTACGCCGCCCTGGCCGAGCCGCACCGCAGACAGATTCTCGACTTGCTGCGTGATGGTGAGCGGCCTGCCGGAGAGCTGGTGGAGCACATCGCGCTCAGTCAGCCCGGCGTGTCCAAGCACCTCAAGGTGCTGCGCGAGGCCGGGCTCGTCGTGGTGCGCGTGGACGGCAAGCAGCGTCTGTACGCGCTGCGGCCAGAACCCCTCGCCGAGGTCGACCAGTGGCTGGAGCCGTACCGCGCGTTCTGGTCGAGGCGCCTCGACGCCCTCGAACTACACCTGGAGGAGAACCCATGACCGACGGAACCCTGGAGACGATCGATGGTCGCCCGGCACTGCGCTTCGAGCGCACGCTCGCCCACTCGATCGAGCGCGTGTGGCGGGCGGTCAGCGTGCCGGCAGAACTCGAGCGCTGGTTTCCCGCAGCCGCCGAGTGGACACCGGCGACGGGGGAGACCTTCGAGGCCTACGGCGCGACCGGCGAGGTGACCGAGGTCGATGCACCCCATCGGCTGGCGTGGACCTTCGGCGGCGAGAAGTACAGCTTCGATCTGACCGCTGAGGGAGACGGCTGCCGGTTGATCTTCATCCATGTCTTCGGTGACCGAGCGATCGCAGCGCAGACTGCGGCCGGCTGGGAGACCTACCTGTCGCGGCTCGAGCCGCATCTCGCAGGCGGGTACCTCTCCGAGGCGGAGGCGCACGGCTCGTGGGATCAGTGGGAGGAAGTTCACGAGCGCTACGCCGAGCGCTTCGGCGTCGACCCGACGCTGGGACGGCAATTCCTGGCGGCTCAGCGGGCCGGTCAATGACATCCGGTAGACCCTAGGGTCACCCGAAACATTCCGAATTCCTAGCTCGCGACGCGGTAGTGGAGGAAGGCGAAGCCGCTGCCGAAACGGCGCTCGTCCAGCAGTTCCAGCCTGCACCGGACGCGCTCCGGGAGAGACCGGGTGCCGCCTCCCACGACGACGGGTGCGACGAACACCTGGCATGCGTCGACCAACCCGGCCGCGAAGGCGTGGGAGGCGAGTCCCGGGCCCCCGATGCTGATGTTCCGTGCCGCGCTCGCCTTCAGTTGCCGGACGGCGTCGGGGTCGAATTCCCGCTCGATGCGGGTCCTGGCGCTGGACGCCGCCTCCAGTGTCGTGGAGTAGACGACCTTGGTGGCTGCTCGCCAGATTTCCGCGAAGTCCTGCACACAGTCAGGCTCTCTCGCGAGGTCGGGTACGGATTCCCAATACGTCATCGTCTCGTACATCCGGCGCCCGTAGAGGTAGGTGCCGATCGGACGTTCGAGGTCGTTGACGAAGCTGTGGACCTCCTCGTCGGGTGCGGCCCAGTCGACATTGCCGTCCTCGTCGGCGATGTAGCAGTCGAGCGACATGATCGTCGAGTAGATCAGCTCGCCCACCGCGAACCCCCTCGTGTCTGCTGGTCCGGATCAGCGTGTCACGTCGAGTGCATCGACATCGACGCCTGCCGCCGGAAGCAGGTGATAGAAAGCGCGTTCGCAGAGATCGATCATGTCCGTGCGGTCCATGGTCGGCTCGTCGAGCCACGACAGCACGACCTCTTCCATGAACGCCTGCCAGCCCGAGATCGCAGCCTCGAGAGCGGGTGTCGTCGGCACCCCGAACTCCGCCAGCGACGCACCTATCCAGCGGGTGAAGGTGTGCCGCATGCCGCGGTAGATCTGCCGCATCCGCTCGTCACCGCTACCCGCCATCCGCATGACCGCCAGGTAGATGGTGGGGTGCTCGATCACCGCGTCCGCGAACGTTTCGACGCCGGCTCGGAGCTGCCCGGACACGGGGAGCGTCGCGTCGGGTGTCATCCGCCGTTGCAGTTCGGAGGCCGAGGCCTCGAGGACGGCGTTGCGAAAACCCTGCTTGTTCTTGAAGTAGTGGAACAGCAGGGGCGGGGAGACGCCCGCCTCGGCCGCCACCTGGTCCATCGACAGATCGTCGAACGGCACCGTCTCGAGAAGCCGGACGGCCACGTCGAGGATCTGCGCGCGCCGATCTTCGGGAGAGCGGGGTGCGGCGGCCACCCCTGCACTCTATTGACGAACCCTCGAGGCGTCCATTGACTTTTACTCAATGGCATACGTAACCTCGGGTAACACATACCGAGTGTGAGGAGCGCAACTATGTCGGATTTCGATGTCGTCGTCAATGGTGGGCTGTGGTTCGACGGAACCGGATCCGCGCCCCGGCGCCGCAATCTCGGCATCCGCGACGGCGTCGTCGTCCGCGCATCGATCCGTCCGCTGCCCGTCGGGCCCGACACCGAGATCATCGATGCGGCAGGCAAATGGGTGGTCCCCGGATTCGTCGACGTGCACACCCACTACGACGCCGAGGTGCTCGTCAGCCCCGGCCTGCCGGAGTCGGTGCGACACGGCGTGACCACCGTCGTCCTCGGAAACTGCTCCCTGTCCACCGTGTACTCGACGCCGCGTGAATGCGCCGACCTGTTCAGCCGGGTCGAGGCCGTACCACACGACTCCGTGCTCAGGATCCTGGACGAGAACAAGATCTGGCAGAGCCCGGCGGAGTACGTCGAGGCACTCGAATCGCTGCCGCTCGGCCCCAATATCGCCGGTTTCATCGGGCACTCCGACATCCGCACCCACGTGCTCGGCCTCAGCCGGGGCACCGACAAGCGGGCCAAGCCGAGCACCCGCGAACTCGAGCGGATGGGCGCGATGCTCACCGAGGCCGTGGACGCGGGCTTCCTCGGCCTGTCCTCGATGACCAATGCGCTCGACAAGATCGACGGCGACGAATACCGTTCGCGCTCATTGCCGTCCACGTATGCGCGGTGGAAGGAGTTCCGCTTCCTCAACCGCATCCTGCGCGACCGCGGCAAGATCCTGCAGAGCGCGCCGACGATCAACCTGCACCCCAACATCGCGGGATTCTTCGCGGAGAGTTCGGGTCTGGGGCGACGCAAGCCCCTCAAGACGTCGCTGCTGTCCGCCGCGGACTCGAAGGCCTACCCGCCGATCGTGTACTTCATGCTCGCCGCGGCGCCGCTGCTCAACCGCTTCGCCAAGACCGACTTCAAGTGGCAGCACCTCCCGGTGCCGTTCACCGTCTACGCGGACGGCATCGACCTCGTGGTGTTCGAGGAGTTCGGTGCCGGCGCGGCGGCACTGCATCTCAAGGACCAGGTGGAACGAAACGCCCTGCTGCAGGACGAGTCCTACCGACGCCGGTTCCGCAAGGATTACGACAACAAGTTCAGCCCCCGCATCTGGCACCGCAATTTCTACGACGCGGTGATCGTCGGGTGCCCCGACGAGGCGCTGATCGGCAAGACGTTCGGCGCGGTGGGCGACCTGCGTGGCGTGCACCCGGTGGACGCGTATCTCGATCTCGTCGTGAAGTACGGCACCGACCTGCGGTGGCGGACCACCATCGCCAACCATCGTCCCAAGTTCGCGAAGAAGCTCGCGGCCAGTTCCGGCGTGCAGATGGGATTCGGCGACGCGGGTGCGCACCTGCGCAACATGGCGTTCTACAACTATCCGATCCGGTTGCTGAAGAAGGTCAAGGACGCGCAATCCGACCGCACACCGTTCCTGTCCGTCGAGCGTGCCGTCCACCGGCTGACGGGCGAGCTGGCCGACTGGTACGGCATCGATGCCGGCCACCTGCGCGAAGGGGACCGCGCAGACCTCGTCGTCATCGATCCGGCGGGTCTCGACGCGACTGTGGACGGATTGTTCGAGGCCGAGGTCCCCGAGTACGGCGGTCTGCGCCGGATGGTGAACCGAAGCGACGCCGCGGCGGTCGCGACGGTGATCAACGGCAGGCTCGTCTATCGCGACGGGGAGTTCACCGGCGGGTTCGGCGTCACCAAGACGGGACGGTTCCTCCGCGCCGGTGCGTCGGCCGCAGACCACAGCGAGCGTGAGACGGCCGTCCGATGAGCGGCATGGAGCGGATCCGCACGTTCACCCGGGACGGGCTCGTGTTCGACGTTCGCGACGAGGGTCCGATCGACGGCACGCCGGTGGTGCTGTTGCACGGATTTCCGCAGGACTCGCGGTCGTGGGACGAACTGGCACCGTTGCTGCACCGGCGGGGATTTCGCACTCTCGCGCCGGACCAGCGCGGCTATTCGGCCGGGGCCCGGCCCCGCGCCCGCTGGGCGTACCGCGGCTCGGAACTGGTCGCGGACGTCGTCGCGCTCATCGACCAGGCGGGCCTCGGGCCGGCGCATGTCGTCGGGCACGACTGGGGCGCTGTGGTGGCCTGGGGAATCGCGGCGGAACGGCCCGACCGGGTTCGCACGCTCACTGCGCTCTCGGTGCCGCATCCGGCGGCGTTCGTGCGGGCGATGCTCACCAGTCGCCAGATCCTGAAGTCCTGGTACATGTTCGCGTTCCAGCTGCCGTGGATTCCGGAGCGGCTGATCACCCCGGACGGTTACGGCTACCGGGCACTGCTCGCCAGCGGCCAGTCTGCGGACCGGGCGAAGCGCGACCTCGAACCCATGCGCGATCGGACGCGGGCCCGGGGCGCTCTGAACTGGTATCGGGCCATGCCGTTCACCGCACCCCGTTCGGCCTCCCGGAAGGTCCGGGTGCCCACGCTCTTCGTGTGGAGCGACGGCGACTCGGCGATCGGGCCGGTCGGTCCCGCGCTGACCTCACGCTTCGTCGACGGCCCGTACACCTACGAGGTGTTCCGCGGTGTGAGCCACTGGATTCCGGACGAGGCGGCCGAGCGCGTCGACGAACTACTCGGCAGCCACCTGCTCGATCAGTCGTGACGCCGATCGGTCCGTCCGCGCCACGTCGCCGGTGACCAAGCGGTCGAGGAGGATGGCCCGCAGCCCGGACACCGCGACCGTCGCATTCTCGCGGGCGTCCTGAGTGGAGAACCCACATCGGATCATCGCGTCGGCGACGGCGTCGATCAGCGTGTGGATGGCCGAGGTGGCGAAGTCGGCGAACGGGCGTTCGGTGAGGCACTGAGCGGCGCGGACGTCGATCACGTCAACGCCCACACTCCATCGGCGCGGTCGGAGCCCTCGAGGCGATCCTCACCGTCGGACGGTACTGATCGGCTGTCCGCTGTCGGTGAACGCCGCCGCGTCCGGGTGCGTCGTCTGGAAGACTCCGAAGGTATGGAAGCTCAGCGCAGACTGACGCTGGTGACGGCCGCTCCCGAGCAATCGCGGGAGGAGCCGCTGGTGCGTGAGCTGTACGGGCGAGTGCTCCGCGAGGCCCGCCGGGACCAGGATCGGAGCCTCGAGGACGTCGCCGCCGCCGTCGGCATGTCGAAGCAGTACCTCTCCGAGATCGAACGGGGCAAGAAGGAGCCGTCGTCGGAAATGCTGCGCGCGGTGTGTGGCGCGCTCGGTCTGCCGGTGGAACACCTGCTGTTCCGGTCCGGGCGCCGGCTCGGCGCGGCGAACCGGAACCCGGCGACCAGGAGCCTGAACCGGCAGGTGCCCACGCTGCTCGCCGCCTAGCGCCGTCCGTCAGGCCGCGACGAGCGTGTCGGCCAGGCCGTACTCGATGGCCTCCTCGGCTGTGAAGATGCGGTCCCGGTCGGTGTCCCGCCGCAGCCGCTCGACGGTCTGACCGGTGTGTTTGCTCAGAATCGCTTCGGTCTGCGAACGGACCCGCATGATCTCCGCGGCCTGAAGCGCCAGGTCGGAGATCGTGCCGTTGCCCTGTGTCGACGGTTGGTGCAGCAGCGTCCGGGAATGGGCCAGGACGTGGCGGTGTCCCTTGGTTCCCGCCGCCAGCAGCACGGCGGCGGCGGACGCGGCCTGGCCCATGCAGTACGTGGCGATGGTCGGACGGAGGAACTGCATCGTGTCGTAGATCGCGAGCATCGCCGTCGTGGAGCCGCCGGGCGAATTGATGTACAACCCGATCTCCTGATCGGAACTGTCCGCCTGGAGGTGGAGCAGCTGTGCCATCACGACATTGGCGACTCCGTCGTCGATCTCGGTGCCCAGGAAGACGATCCGCTCGTTCAGCAGTCGGCTGAAGATGTCGAACGACCGCTCGCCTGCCGGGGTGCGCTCGATGACGTGGGGAATGGTGTATTGGGACATGGCTTCACAATCCAATTCTCGGGGCGGTGGTGTGCGGGGCGATCTCGGCGAACGAGGACACGACGCGGTCGACGATCCCGTAGTCGCGGGCCTCGTCGGCGGTGAACCACCGGTCCCGGTCGCTGTCCTCGGCGATCTGCTCGACCGGATGCCCCGTCTCGGCGGCGAGGATCTCCTGCGACTGTCGTTTCATCCGTTCGAGGCTCTCGGCCTGGATGGCGATGTCGACGGCGGTGCCGCCGATGCCGGCCGAGGGCTGATGCATCATGATGCGGCTGTGCGCCAGACTGATCCGTTTGCCGTGGGTGCCCGAGCACAGCAGTACCTGGCCCATGCTCGCGGCGAAACCCATGGCGACGGTCACCACGTCGTTGGGAACGAGCTTCATCGTGTCGTAGATGGCCAGGCCGGCGAAGACGGAGCCGCCCGGGGAATTGATGTACAGGACGATGTCGCGTTTGGGGTCGGCGGCCGCGAGCAGCACCAGTTCGGAGCAGGCCCGCTCGGCCATGGCGTCGTCCACCTCGCCGGTGAGGAGGATCGTGCGCTGGCGAAACAGTCTGTCCGCCAACAGGTCGCGGTAATTCAGGTCGGGTAGTGCGGCTGTGGTCATGCCTCCATTACTACCGCCGCGCCGGTGCCGGACCGGCGATTGTCTGCTGTGGGCAGACGACCTGCGCCGGGAGGTTCGGAAACCCCGGCGACGGTACCGCACCCACCCGGGAATGTGACGCAGATCGCGTACGTGGCGACACTCCGGCGTCGAGCGCCGTGAACTGGGCGTTCGTGATTCGAGGTGGCCACGAGGAATCCAGTGGGTGAACGACTCGCCACGGGCAGGTGAACGTCGGAAACAGACCGCTCGGCCAGTGGAATTGCCCGCGCGCGAAGGCGAACTCGCTGGTTAGGGTGCCCTCATGCACGTTCTGTTCGTCTGTAGCGGGAACGTCTGCCGCTCACCGATCGCAGAGCGGCTGACGCACGCGTACGCGCTTGCCCACGGTCTGCCGCACCTCA
Organism: Rhodococcus sp. IEGM 1351; assembly: GCF_030056875.1. Classification (NCBI taxonomy): domain Bacteria; kingdom Bacillati; phylum Actinomycetota; class Actinomycetes; order Mycobacteriales; family Nocardiaceae; genus Rhodococcus; species Rhodococcus sp. IEGM 1351. The sequence goes on from NZ_JASHKU010000030.1 coordinate 65,632, forward strand.
CCGCGGAGAGCGCCGGTGTCCGAGCCCTCGTGGGCTTTCCGATCGAACCCGTCGCCGCCCGCGTCATCGAAGGGCTCGGCGCGAGCGCCGACGGGTTCCGAGCGCGTCGCCTGCGGCCCGAGATGATCAAACGCGCCGACCTCGTCCTCGCGATGACCGAGCAGATCCGGGACCGTTCGATGGAACTGCTCCTCGGGACGAGCCACTGTACGTTCACGCTTCGCGAGGCTCGCCGGATCGCCACCGACACCGGTGCCCGCACCGTCGCCGAACTCGCCGTCGCCCGAAGGGAGTACGGCGAGATCGACGATGCGAACATCAGCGACCCCGTCGGCCTCGGCGGGGCGGCGTTCGCGCAGGTGGGGGATCGGATCGCCGCCGAACTGATGCCGCTGCTCGACGCACTCGATCTCGGCAGCGGCACGAAACGGGAACCCGAGACCGAGCCCGAACCCGAGCCCGGACCGCGGCCGTCTCCGGTCGTCCACCTGCCGCTGTCGCCCAGGCCGCTGATCGCGGCGCGGGCGGCGTCGTCGATCCTCGACTATCCCGTCAGCTGGTCGCGCTGAACTGATAGTTGGCGAATCTCTCGTCCACCTGCTCGGCCGTGAGCCCGAATTCCTCGAGCGTGTACTTGTGGGAGGGGCGGCGGTCGCCGCTGCGACTTTCGGCGTGCATCGCCTCCATCGCCGACTGGGCCGAGGCGCTGAGTTCGAGCCCGAAATGCGTGTAGACCCCTTCGACGGTGCCGAGCGGGTCGGCCACGAAATCGTGGTAGTCGACGTCGATGAACTGAGCGGGATCGTGCCGGGTGCGGGCGGCGGTGAACTGCTCGAGCCCCCGGGCCCACAGCTCGAGCTGGCTCTCACCGATGACGCTGCCCCGGAACTTCTCCGACCACCCTTCCGTCGCCTGTTCCGCCAGACTGCACACCGACGGGACGATCGTGCGCGGCGGCCGGTGGGTCTGGATGATCAGGGCGTCCGGATAGACGGCGAGCAACTCGTCGAGCGCGAACAGGTGGCTGGGGTTCTTCAGCACCCAGCGGCGGTCCCGATCGGGAAGCCCGATCAGCTGCAGGTTCTTCTTGTGCCGCTGATAGGCGTTCGTCCAGTCCTGGCCCTCGAGCCAGCGGGAATATGTCGGGAGAGACGCCAGGCACTCGTAGGAGATCGACTTGAACGTCTGCCGCAGCAGCTGCCAGCACTCCTCGACTTCGCTCGCCGACATGTAGTGCACGCCCATGAATTCGGGGCGTTCGATGTGGTGGCGGCTGAAACCCTCCTCGATCTTCTGGAACACGGGATTCGATTCCCAGGTCTCGCGCGGCGGACGGGGTTGGGGCATCTCGGTCAGCCACATCTCCAGGCCCTGATGCGACGGATCCGCGGTGAGTAGCCGGTGCAGCGCCGTCGTCCCCGTGCGGGGAAGCCCGGTGACGAAGATCGGCCGCTCGATCCGCACGTCCGCGTGCTCGGGGTTCTGCTTCCACGCTGCCTCGCTCAGCAGCCGCGCCACCAGGGCGCCGCGGAGGAACACCCGCGACACCTTGCTGCCGAGCGGGGTCAGCTGCTCGTCGACGTGGTACGAGTCCAGCAGGACGCCGAGGGCCTCGGTGTAGTCGTCCACGCCGAAGTCGGTGAGGCCGGTCAGGCGGGTGGCCGAGGCGTGAAGGTCCTCGACCGTGCCGACGGTGGTGCGCTCGCTCATGATGCTCCGGTTCTCGTCGCTAGTGATGGAATTCGCCGCAGTTGACGTCGAGGCACTGGCCGGTCACGGCGCTCGCCAACGGTGAGGCCAGGAAGATCACGGTGTCGGCCACTTCCTCGGTCGTGGGGAGCCTCTTCAGGTCGGTGTTCGCGGCGGTGTGTTCGTAGATCTGCTCGACGGTCGTCCCGTACTTCTCGGCCTGGTGCGTGAAGTACTGCTTCAGCGTGTCTCCCCAGATATAGCCGGGAGCAACGGAATTGACACGGATTCCCTGAGGTCCCAATTCCGTGGCGAGCGACTGCGATGTCGCGAGCAGGGCGGATTTGGCCATCTTGTAGCTGCCGTACCGCTCCTGGGAGTGTCGGAGCACCATCGAGTTGATGTTCACCACCGCTCCGTTCGATTCGGCGAGTGCGGGGGTGAACAGCTGGGTCAGCCGCAGCGCCCCGAGCACGGTCAGCTCGAAACTGCTGCGAATGTGGTCGAATTCCGTGCGGGCCAGCGGTTTCATCGACGGAACCGAGAACGCGTTGTTGATCAGCACGTCGACCTTGCCGTACGCGTCGACGGCCGCGGACACCAGATTCTCGGCCGATGCCTGGTCCGTGATGTCGGTCGGGACGGTCACGGCGCGTCGGCCGACAGCGATGATCTCCTTGGCCACCTCGTCGAGACGCGACGCGGTGCGGGCGGCCAGCACCACGTCCGCGCCGGCGTCGGCGCAGCGGACGGCGAGGGTTCGGCCCAGGGCCGGACCGACGCCGGAGATGACGACCACCTTGTCCTGCAGGAGTTGCGGAGTGGTCATGGCGCTCACCCCAGCATCCGGTCGGCGACCGCGGCCTGGCGTGCGGCGATGCGTTCGGCGAAGTCCTCGGGCGAGATCTTGTTGGAGTCGTGGAACGGCAGCGTCCGATGGATCTCGTCGAACTTCACGACCTCGATGCGGGGACCGTCGTCCGGGGTCAGTTCGCGGGAGACGCGCTGCCAGCGGAACTGCAGGTAGCCGCGGAGGTGCCCGATGGTGGCGATCCAGTTGGCGACGCCCGGATTGCGCTCGCTGACGACGAGCCGGATGTGGTCGTCGGGATCCACCTGCGACTGGGCGACGTTCAGCGAGGTCTGGTGGTTGACGTAGTCGAGGGAGATGTACCACATGCTGCCCAGCTGAAAACCCTGGTAGGGCACGTCGGCTTTCGGGACGGTGATGACGATGGCCTCGTCCTCGGCGAGTTCGTAATGCCCGACGGACGAGTACTGCGTGGCGAGGCCGCCCGGCGTCAACCGCGGTTCGGTCATCGTGTTCACCGGCAGGTTCAGATAGAACCACTCCGGGAACTGCAGCCACGTCTTCACCCGGGACACCAGGGCTGTGCCTGCGCGGGCGTACCGCTTCTCGACGGCTTCCCGCGTGAGCGGACCCGGAGCCGTACCCGTCGTATCCGCCCTGGCGATGCGGATGGTGCCGCGCTGCTGACTCCAGTCGCTGTACACCTCCCGAACCACCAGCTGCGACGAACCCGGCGCGAGGGTGAAGTAGTTGCGCCTGCCGGCGCTCTCGTCCGGGCCGAACCGCACCTCGAACGAGCCGTCGGGGGCGATGTCGATCTCCCGGTCGTCGAACGCGGTGACGCTGCCGGGAACGTGTGCGGCCGTGTAGTTTCCGCTCAGCACCTGGAAGCTCAGGTCCGCCGTGGTGCCCCGCCGCCCGGTCACCACGTATTCGACGTCGTCGTTGATCCGCGCGCCGAAGTACAGGGTGTCGGGGTTGTCGAGGCCCATCTTCATGTACGGGCCGGTGCCCGAGATGAACGTCGGGTGCGACCGTTCGGTGGCCCAGGCGGCGTGCGTCGTGGCGAGAATGCCGCCGGCGAGGTACTGGTAGCCCTCCAGCAGATCCTGTTCGGTGCGGATGTGGGGGGCGCTCTCGATCAGTTTCTCGGCTTCGGCCATGGCGTCGGCGAATGGGTCGGTCAGCACACCGTGCTCCTCACGAGGGGGTGGTACAAATATGTACCTGCGTGGTAGAACATTGATGAACCGACAATAGAACGTGTTCTAAGGAGTGGTCAATGGGACACGAGGACGAGACGCCCGACAGGGCGCAGGGCCGACGGTCGCCGCCCACCGAGCGTGTGGTGCAGGTGCTCGACTTCCTGGTGGCGCGCAAGGAGCACCGCTTCGGTCTGTCGGAGCTGGCCCGGCAACTCGACATCAGCAAGCCCACCTGCCTGGGGATCCTCACCGAACTGGCCCGCGGCGGCTATCTCGTCCGGGATCCCGCCACGAAGACGTACGGCCTCGGGCCCGCCCTCATCGCGGCCGGCCGCGCGGCGCAGCAAGGATTTGCGGCCGGGCCGGTGGCGCGCACGCATCTCGCCGTGCTCAGTGAGGAGTTCCGGACCACGTGCACGGCGTCGGCGGTGGTCGGCGACCGCATCGCCGTCCTGGAGCTGACGAGTCCGCCCGGTGTGCGGGCGGCCGCCAAGGTGGGGGAGATGTACCCGTTCGCGCCGCCCGTCGGCCTGATGTACGTGCTGTGGGACGGCGACGACGCGCTGCAGTCGTGGTTGCGCCGGGAGCCGACCCTGCCGGTGCGCCTCGACCGCGACCGGTTGCGCACCGTGGTGGACGAGTGCTCCCGCACCGGGTATCTCGTGGAGACGCTCACTCCGGTCGGCCAGCGCCTGCACACGCTCATGGCCGGGGTCGCCGCGCACGACCTGCCGCCGGAGTTGCGCGACGTGCTCGGTGAGATGGTGTCCAGCCTCGGGGAGCGGGTGTACCTGGACGCCGAACACGCGGACCCCGCCGCGCCGCATCCCGTCAGCCTCATCGCCGCGCCGACGTACGACGCCGAGGGGCATCAGGCCATGGTCCTGACGCTCTATGTGGGCACCGAACTCGCGCCGTCCGACATCGCGCGGCGGGGCAAGGCTCTCGCCGCGGCCGCGGACGCGATCACGGTGGAGGTGGGCGGCCGCCGGCCACGGTGACGAACGGGCATTGACCGCAATCTGAAACACGTTCTATTCTCGGAGGTGCAATCATTTTCGACCGAGCTGGTCCAAATATGGACCAGTTGCCGGTAAGGCACTCGCGACGAGGAGTCGCCCATGACCGCACCGCCCGTGTACGAGTTGTCCCACCTCGGCGCACTCGAAGCCGAAGCCGTGCACATCTTCCGAGAAGTGGCCGCCACGTTCGAGCGTCCGGTTCTGCTGTTCTCCGGCGGCAAGGACTCGGTGGTCATGCTCCACGTGGCCGCCAAGGCGTTCTGGCCCGCACCCCTCCCGTTCGCCGTCATGCACGTCGACACCGGCCACAACTTCGACGAGGTCATCGAGTTCCGCGACCGGACCGTCGACCGCCTCGACCTGCGGATGGTGGTGTCCAGCGTGCAGGACGACATCGACGCAGGCCGCGTCAGCGAGGAGACGGGTCCGCGGGCCAGCCGCAACCGGCTCCAGACCGCGGCGCTGCTGCGCGGGATCCGGGACAACGGTTTCGACGCCATCTTCGGCGGCGCCCGCCGCGACGAGGAGAAGGCCCGCGCGAAGGAGCGGGTGTTCAGCTTCCGCGACGAGTTCGGGCAGTGGGATCCGCGGGCGCAACGCCCGGAGCTGTGGAGCCTCTACAACGGCAGGCACCGCAAGGGGGAGCACATCCGGGTGTTCCCGCTGTCCAACTGGACCGAACTCGACATCTGGCAGTACATCAGCGAGGAGAAGATCGAACTGCCGCCCCTGTACTACGCGCACCGCAGGGAGGTCGTGCCCCGCGACGGAATGCTGTTGGCGCACACCCGGTTCCTGACCCTGCTCCCCGGAGACGAGCCGTACGAGGCCCTCGTCCGATTCCGGACCGTCGGCGACGCCACGTGCACGGGCTGCGTCGAGTCGTCGGCAACCACCGCCGAGGCCGTGGTCACCGAGGTCGCCGCGAGCAGGCTGACCGAGCGCGGCGCTACCCGGGCCGACGACCGGATCTCCGAGGCCGGCATGGAAGACCGCAAGAAGGAAGGGTACTTCTGATGCCGCAGCTACTCCGGGTCGCGACCGCGGGCAGCGTCGACGACGGCAAGTCCACCCTGATCGGCCGACTGCTGTACGACTCGAAGGCGATCTTCGAGGATCAGCTCGAGGCGGTCGAACGCACCAGCCGCGAACGGGGCGACGAGCACGCCGACCTGGCGCTGCTCACCGACGGTCTGCGCGCCGAACGCGAGCAGGGCATCACCATCGATGTCGCGCACCGCTACTTCGCCACACCGCACCGCAAGTTCATCATCGCGGACACGCCGGGACACGAGCAGTACACCCGGAACATGGTGACCGGCGCGTCGACCGCCGACCTGGCACTGATTCTCGTCGACGCCCGCAAGGGGATCCTCGAGCAGACGCGCCGCCACGCGTTCATCGCCAGCCTCCTCGGAATTCCGCACCTGGTTCTGTGCGTCAACAAGATGGATCTCGTCGGGTGGTCCGAGGACCGGTTCGAGGAGATCAAGGAGGAGTTCCGGCAGTTCGCGATCAAACTCGAGGTCCACGACCTCACGTTCATCCCGGTGTCGGCACTGCGCGGCGACAACATCGCGCAACGCACCGTCAACATGCCCTGGTACGAGGGAGGGTCGCTGCTGCACTACCTCGAGCAGGTGCACGTGGCCTCCGACCGCAACCTCATCGACGCGCGGTTCCCGGTGCAGTACGTGGTCCGGCCGCAGCGCCGGACCGATTCCGCGCTGCACGATTTCCGCGGGTACGCAGGCACGGTCGCCAGCGGCGTGTTCAAGCCGGGCGACGAGGTGGTGGCACTGCCGTCCGGATTCACCTCCACCGTCAGCGCCATCTGGGGTCCCGGCGGAACCCGTCTCGACGAGGCGTTCGCACCGTCGGCGGTGTGCGTGCAGCTCGCCGACCAACTGGACGTGAGCCGCGGAGATGTGCTGTGCCGCCCCAACAACCGTCCGCTCGTCGGGCAGGAACTCGACGCGATGGTCTGCTGGTTCAGCGAACAGTCCTCGCTGACACCGGATGCGCGGTACACGCTGCTGCACACCACCCGCGCCACCAGGGCGTCCGTCGCGCGGCTCGACTACCGCCTCGACGTGAACACCCTGCACCGCGACGAGTCCGCACAGTCGCTCTCGCTCAACGAGATCGGCCGTATCCAGTTGAGGACGTCGCAGCCGCTGATGTTCGACCCGTACCGCCGCAACCACGTGACGGGCAGTTTCATCCTCGTCGACGAGTCCACCCACAACACCGTCGCCGCCGGCATGATCACCGGGCCGACACTGTCGCGATCCAAGGTGGTGTGGCACGCCGCGGCCGTCTCGCGGGACGAGCGGGCGACAGGGGGTCGCACGGTGTGGCTGACCGGACTGTCGGCGTCGGGAAAGTCGACGGTCGCGGTGGAACTCGAGCGGCGCCTGGTCGCGGCCGGGGTGCCCGCCTACCGGCTGGACGGCGACAACCTGCGTCACGGTCTCAACGCCGACCTCGGTTTCAGTGCGGAGGACCGCGCCGAGAACGTGCGCCGCGTCGGCGCCGTGGCGCAACTGCTCGCCGACTCCGGGGTGGTCGCGATCGCGTCGCTGATCAGCCCGTACCGCGCCGACCGGGACCGCGTCCGGGAGCAGCACCGGGCCGCCGGGCTCGACTTCGTCGAGGTGTTCGTCGACACGCCGGTGGAACAGTGCGAAGCGCGGGACCCCAAGGGCATGTACGCGAAAGCCCGCGCGGGGGAGATCACCGGATTCACCGGGGTCGACGACCCGTACGAGGCCCCGGAGAACGCCGAACTCGTCCTCCGGCCCGGAGACGGCACGCCGACCGAACAAGCCGAGAGAATTATGGAATTGTTGAGACGTGATCACTGACGCACGACTCGCGGCCGACATCGCCTCCGGTGCCGGTGCCCTGCTGCTGGACATCCGCACCGCGGGACTCGGATCGGCGGACGGACGGGAACTGGGCAGGCGGGGCGACGTCGCCGCCGACGCGTTCATTCTCGGCAAGCTCTCCGCGGAGCGACCCGGCGACGCGATCCTGTCCGAGGAGTCGGCCGACGACCGGTCGCGGCTGGAGAGTTCGCGGGTGTGGATCATCGACCCGCTCGACGGTTCCAAGGAGTACGGACTGCCCGGGCACTCGGACTGGGCCGTGCACGTCGCGCTGTGGGAACGCGGTCGGGGCATCACGGCGGCAGCGGTCGCGCAACCGGCGCTGGGCGCCGTGTATGCCAGTGACGACGACAGCCATGCGGTGCATACCGAACAACTCCCGGCACGACCACGGATCGTCGTATCCGCCAGCAGGCCGCCGGCCTTCGTCGACGCCGTCGCGACGGAGATCGGCGCCGAGGTCACCACCATGGGTTCGGCCGGAGCGAAGGCGATGGCGGTGCTCCGCGGAGACGTGGACGCCTACATCCACTCGGGCGGTCAGTGGGAATGGGACTCGGCCGCACCCGTCGGCGTCGCCGAGGCTGCGGGCCTGCACTGCTCGCGGATCGACGGAACCCCGTTGGACTACAACGAATCCCACCCGTACCTGCCGGACCTCCTGATCTGCCGGCCGGAGCTGGCTCGGCCGCTGCTCGCCGCGATCGCGACACACGCCACCGACACGGCCGACAGCGGCCGGGTCGCGATGGCCAGGGCCTACATCGATGCACTGGTCAGCCACGACGCCACCAAGGTGCGTCTCGCGGACAACGCCTGGCGGGTGGAGAACGGGCAGCACACGGGCGAATCGGGGGCGTTCATCCGGGACGAACTCGAAAACGGCCTGCAGTATCAGGCCATCCAGGCCGTGCGCGAACTCTCCTTCCACGAGTGGGGCGACAACGTGGTGGCCCGGTTCGTGCTCGACCTCGGGGCCACGCCCACCGAGGTGACGTCCGTCCGGATCACGGAACATTTCGACATCCCGGCTGGGGCGATCCAGTCCGTCATGGCCATCATCGAACCGTCCGCGATCGAAAGGGAGAACCGATGACCCCGGATCAACTGGTCACCCAATTCTGTGCCGAGTGGATCGAGCCCGATCCGGCGAAGATCGCGGACTATTTCGCGGAAGACGCGGTCTACCACAACATTCCGATGGAACCCGTCATCGGGCGTGACGCGATCCGCGAGTTCGTCGCCGGCTTCATCGCGGCCTTCGGCGGCATCGACTTCCGGGTGCACCGGCAGGTCACCGACGGCGGGCAGAGCCCCAACGCCGAGGAATCGAGCGGCGTGGTGATGAACGAGCGGATCGACGTGTTCACGCTGAACGGCAACGTCGTCGAACTGCCCGTCGTCGGCGTCTTCGAGATCACCGACGGCAAGATCACCACCTGGCGCGACTACTTCGACATGGCACCGATCCAGGCTGCTGCCGGCGGTGGATAGCGGCCCGATGATCGCCGTCCCGGCCGGGCAGGTCACGCTGTCGGATCGCCGAACCACCCGCAGCTGGAGCGTGGAGCTGGGTGCCTTCGAGATCGCCGTCCATCCTGTGACGCAGGGGGAGTACGCCGCGATCACCGGCGAGTGGCCGGGCACGACGCGGGGAACGCGGCTGCCGGTCGACGGAGTGTCGTGGCGGGACGCGATCCTGTTCTGCAACGCCCTGTCGGAGCGTGCCGGGCTCGCCGCTGCCTATCGCGTGACCGGTGACGACGTCGTGTGGGACACCGTGGCCGACGGGTACCGGCTTCCGGCCGAGGCCGAATGGGAACGCGCCTGCCGGGCGGGCACCACGGGTCCGCGGTACGGCCCGCTCGACGCGATCGCGTGGTACCGCGGCAACTCCGACGGCCGGTCGCGGGAGGTGGGCGGCAAGCAGCCGAACGCATGGGGCCTGCACGACACCCTGGGCAATGTGTGGGAGTGGTGCTGGGATCTGTACGACCCCGAGGTGTACGGCCCGTACCGGGTCCTGCGCGGCGGTGGGTGGTTCGACGAGCACTGGAGTTGCCGAGCCTCCGTGCGGAGGCGCAGTCACCCGACCTACCGCATCGACGACGTCGGATTCCGTCTCGCTCGGGGTGCATTAACCTCTGACTAAATGTTGACGTCAGGTTCAAGTTAGTTCTACGCTGAGCTCGGGAGTATGACGACGGTCACACCCGGAGAGGGCGAGTCTGCATGAGCCAGGTCAACACGGTCCGCGGGCCGATCGACAGCGCCGAACTCGGACGCACCTACATGCACGAGCACGTGTTCGTGCTGACGCCCGACGTGCAACAGAACTACCCGGACGAGTGGGGGAGCGAAGACGAGCGGGTCGCCGACGCGGTCACCAAGCTGCGCGCGCTGGCGGAGCAGGGTGTCCGGACCATCGTCGACCCCACCGTCGTCGGGCTCGGCCGGTACATCCCGCGCATCCAGCGGGTCGCGGAACAGCTTCCCGAGCTGAACATCGTTGCCGCAACAGGGCTGTACACCTACGACGACGTGCCGTTCTTCTTCCACTACCGCGGTCCGGCGCTGGACGCGATCGTGGGGGCCGAGGTTCCCGACCCGATGGTGGACATGTTCGTGAAGGACATCGAAGAGGGAATCGCCGACACCGGGGTCCGCGCGGGACTGCTCAAGTGCGCGATCGACCACCAGGGGCCCACGCCCGGTGTCGAGCGGGTGATGCGGGCCGTCGCGAAGGCGCATCGGCGCACCGGCGTGCCCATCACCGTGCACACCCACCCCGGCAGCGAGGCCGGATTGCACGTCACACGCGTGATGTGCGATGAGGAGGGGGTGCGGCCGGACCGGATCGTCCTCGGCCACAGCGGAGACAGCACCGACATCGAGCATCTGACCAGCCTCGCCGAGGCCGGCTTCGTCCTCGGGATGGACCGGTTCGGGATCAACCTCGAGACGACGTTCGAAGCCCGCGCCGACACGCTCGTCGAGATGTGCCGCCGGGGATTCGCGGGGCAGATGGTGCTGTCGCAGGACGCCTCCTGCTACATCGACTGGATCGACCCCAACCTGATGGCCGCACTCCCGCAGTGGCACTACCTGCACATCGAGAACGACGTGCTGCCCTACGTCCGCGAGCGGGGTGTGACCGAGAAGATGATCACCGAGATGTTGGTCGAGGTGCCTCGGCGATACTTCGAGAACGTCGACCCCTACTGACATGTCGCGCCCGCGAATTGCACCCACACCACCGGTCACGGCCCGGGGCGTCCGCACCCGCGATCGTCTCGTCGCCGCGGCCCGGGTGGTGTTCGAGCGCGAGGGGTACCTCGACGCCCGTCTCGTCGACATCAGCAAGGAGGCCGGACTCTCGACCGGATCGTTCTACACCTACTTCACCAACAAGGAGGAGGCGTTCGCGGCGGTCGTCGAGGTGACGCAGAACGACCTGCTGCATCCGGGCATGGGACGGGTCGCGGACGAAGGCGACGTGCACGCGGTCGTGGAGGCGAGCATCCGCGCCTACCTGCACGCGTGCCGCCGGAACGCGCGACTGCTGGCCCTGCTCGAGCAGGTCGCGCACGTCGACCCCACATTCCGTGAACTGGAACGCTCGCGGGACGAAACGTTCTACCGGCGCAACGCGCGTGCGATCGCCGACCTGCAGGACCGCGGTCTCGCCGACGCCTCGCTCGACCCGATGCTGACGTCGAAGGCGTTGTCCGCCATGGTCGGAAGGATGGCCTACAGCTATTTCGTCGGACCGCCGAGCGAGCGGCGATCGCTCACGTTCGAGCAGTTGACCGCCGGACTCGCGCGGATGTGGACGAACGCGCTGCGCGTCCCCGACCGCGTGTGAGGACCGTCAGTAGCCGGGTGCGTGGAGGATGCGCAGAACGAGGTCGGCGTTGATGTCGCCCAGTTCCTCCGGCGTGAATTCGCCGTCGGGGCTGTACCACCGGCAGATGTCCACCGCGAGCGACATGATCGCCAGAACCGCGACGCGGGGGTCGGGGATCAGGAACACCCCCTGATCGATCCCGTTCTGCACCTCTCGAATTGCCGCGAGCCGGATCTGGAGCCGAGTCTCGGCGACCACCTCGCGGTGTTCGGGGTCGAGATGCCTGCTCTCGTACTGGGCGATGCGCGCGCGGCGGAAGTTCCGGGCGTGCATGATGCTGAATTCGCGGACCAGTGCCCGGACGCGGTCGATGGGGTCGGTGAACGGCGCCACGGCCTTCAGCACCAGCGCGAGCGCGCGCTCGTTCGACCGGCGGACGAGCTGGAACAGCAGATCTTCCTTGGACGGGAAGTGCACGTACATCGCGGAGGGGCTCATCCCGGCCATGGTGGAGATGTCCCTCGTGCGGGTGGCTTCGAAACCCTTGTCGGAGAACAGTGTCGTCGCCGCCCGGAGCAGGCGTTCCTCGGATGTCGGCGGACCAGGGCTCGGCTCCTCGGTCGCGGATACGTCGTCTCGCAGTTCGGTCATCGGTGGTCCTCTCCGCCGCATCGAGCTTCGTCCGCATCGGCGGGATCGGGCAAGATCAATCCCCTCGAGTGATTGACATCACACAGCTATTCAAACACACTAAGCAAGCGCTCACTGACTTGAAGTTGGCGTCATGTTCTGAAAAATCTGTCTCCCACATCCATACGAAGACCTATCCCGAGGAGTGATCGGATGACTACATCCGCGGTGCAGCCGAGTAAGGACGCAGCCGGCGACACAGCCGTCTCGCGCAAGCGTGCGCATCGGAAACTGCTTGCGGCGGGACTCGTCGGCAGCTCGATCGAGTGGTACGACTTCTTCCTGTACGGAACCGCTGCGGCACTGGTCTTTCCCCACGTCTTCTTCCCCGACTCGTCGGCGTTGATGGGCACCCTGCTCTCGTTCAGCACGTTCTGGGCGGGCTTCGTCGCACGCCCACTCGGCGGCCTCGTCGCCGGCCACTTCGGCGACAAGTACGGCCGCAAGCCGGCCGTCGTCACCTGCCTGCTGTTCATGGGACTGGCGACATTCCTCATCGGCTGCCTTCCGGGCGCCGCGACCATCGGCGTCGCGGCCCCGATCCTGCTGGTGGTCCTGCGGTTCGTCCAGGGCCTGGCGTGCGGTGGTCAATGGGGTGGGATCGTCCTGCTGCTGACCGAATCGGCGAGCCCCAAGCGCAGGGGATTCTCCGGGACCTTCGGCCAGATGGGCGTCTCCTTCGGCGTCCTGCTCGGCAACCTGGTGTTCCTCGGCGCCACCGCGGCGATCTCGAACGAGGCGTTCCTCAGCTGGGGCTGGCGGATCCCGTTCTTCGCGAGCGCACTGCTTTTCCCGGTCGTGCTCTACATCCAGACCAAGGTCGAGGACACCCCCGAATTCCGGGACCTGCAGGAGGAGGCGCAGAAGAAGAACAAGACCGTCGTCCGCGCACCGCTGACGGAGGCGATCAAGGAACACTGGCGCAAGATCCTGCTCGGCTGCGGTCTGCTCGCGGCCACCAACTCCCTGTTCTACATCTCCATCGCCGGTGTGCTCAGCTACGGCACCGCGGAACTGGGACTCGAGCGCAACGACCTGCTCGCGATCTCGCTGCTCAGCGCCGGACTCACGGTCGGTGTCGTGCTGTGGTCCGGGCACATGTCCGACAAGATCGGGCGCAGGCCGATGATCCTGATCGGCGCGGCGATGATCATCGTGTGGGCGTTCCCGTACTTCTGGCTGATCAACACCCGGAACCTGTTGCTGTTCTTCATCGCCGTCACGGTCGGCAGCGTCTTCCAGTCCATGACATACGGGCCGATCGCCGCGTACATGGGTGAACTGTTCGCTCCCAACGTCCGGTACTCGGCGGCCTCCCTCGCGTACCAGCTGGCGGCGATCACGGTCAGCGGCGGCACTCCGTTCATCATGACCGCGCTGATCGCCAAGACCGGAACCACCACGTTCGTCGCCGTCTTCGTCGCACTGATGGGGCTGGTCACGTTCCTCTGCGCGTGGAAGCTCCGCGAGACCAACACCGCCGAGGTGCGGAACGATCCCACCGCCGTACCCGGCGCCCAGTTCTACTGACCGGCACTACAAGGCGACGTGGGGTGGCTGGGACCCAGCCACCCCACAGCCGTCAGTTCGGCACCGTCAGCACGATCCGGCCTTCGCAGTCCCCGGATTCGAGCAGGCGGTGCGCCTCGGCGGCCTGCGCCAGCGGCAGCGTGGTGTGCGGCATGCTCGCCGTGCCCGCGGCCACCCACTCGATCGCGCGGCGCGCGGCGGCCTCCGCGGCGGTCGGATCCTGCATCAGCAGTCCGCCGACGTTGAAACCCAGGACGGCGCGGTTGGCGAGCCACAACTCGTTGGCACCGACTCGCACGTCGTCCTCTCCGCTCGCATTGCCCACGGCGAGAAGCCGGCCCAGCGGCGCGAGCACCTCGAGGCTCTCGGCACGCAACCGGCCGCCGACCGGGTCCACGACGATGTCCACCGAATCGATGCCCGCGTCCGACAGGGCGCTGCGAAATCCGTTGCTCGACACCACCAGGTCGTATCCGTACCGCTCGGCCTCCGCGGCACGTCGGGCAGACCGAACCGTGCCCAGCACCTGCGCGGCGCCGAGCCGACGGGCCACCTGCGCGGTGATGCCCGACAGGGCTCCTGCGGCGCCGTGGATCAGCACCTGGCTTCCCGGACCGACATTGCCCGCGAGTTCCAGCGACAGCAGCGCCGTAGTGGTGTTCGGGACCAGCGCCACCGCCTCGGCCGGATCGAGGCGAGGGTCCACGGAATCGAGCGGGATCGTGATGGCCGCATCGGCCACCGATACCTCCGCATAGCCGCCCGCGGTCGGGCGAGAGAGCGTCACGACAGGCTGGCCGGCCCGCAGATGATGCACGCCGGCACCGACTTCCCGCACTGTTCCCGCCACCTCGAGGCCGGGCACGATCGGTGGTGTCCCGCCGAACTCACCACGACGCATGAGGACGTCCGCCAACCCGACCGCGGCGTGCGAGACGTCGATACTCACCTGGCCGGGCCCCGGCTCCGGAACGGCGAGCTCGGCCGTCTCGAGGACGTCTACTTCGCCGAAACGTGAAATGGTGATCGCGCGCATGGCCTACCTCGTCATCTCGTCGTCGCACGGGTACGGCCGCCACCGTAGTACGGTGACGGCCGCGACGAGCCCTCCGAGCGTGCTGTCAGTGGTTGCCGATCTCCAGCACGAGCTTGCCGGTGTTGGCGCCGTCGAACAGCAGATTGAGTGTGCGGCCGAAGGCCTCGACGCCCCCGGTCTCGACCTGTTCGCGGGTCACGATCTCGCCGGCGCGGATCCACTCCGACATCGCGTCCATGCCCTCGGGGAACCGGTCGAGGTAGTCGAACACGATGAACCCCGTCATCGACGCCCGGTTGACCAGTAGCGACAGGTACCGGGACGGGCCGGGCTGCGGGTCGGTGGCGTTGTATCCGGAGATCGCGCCGCACAGCGCGACCCGGGCGTTCTTGCGGAGCCGGGCCAGTGCGGCGTCGAGGATCTCGCCGCCGACGTTGTCGAAGTAGATGTCGATTCCGTCCGGTGCGGCGGCGCGCAGGGCCTTGCCGACCGATTCGGACTTGTAGTCGATCGCCGCGTCGAAACCCAGCTCCTCCGTCAGCCACGCGCACTTCTCCGGGCCGCCGGCGATGCCGATCACCGTGGCGCCCTTCAACTTCGCGATCTGCCCGGCGATACTCCCGACCGCTCCGGCCGCCCCCGAGATGAGCACGGTGTCGCCCTTCTCCAGCTTGCCGATGTCGGTGAGGCCGAAGTAGGCGGTCATCCCCGGGAACCCGAGCGCGCCCAGCCACGTCGGCGCCGGGGCGAGCGACTCGTCGACGGCGAGTGCGCCGCGGCCGTCGGAGAGCGCGAACTCCTGCACGCCGAACTGTCCGGAGACGAGCTGTCCCTCCGGGAACTTCGCGTTCTTCGACGCCACCACCCGGCCGACGGCGTGGGTGCGCATCACCTCACCGATCGCCACCGGCGGCACGTACGACTTCACGTCGTCGAGCCACCCGCGCATCGCGGGATCGAGGGACACGTAGTCCACCTTCACGGTGAATTCGCCGTCCGCGGGTTCGGGGATCGGTTCCGACGTGATCTCCCAGGTGGAGTCGTCGGGACGGCCGACCGGACGCTTCGCCAGTCGGACCTGCCTGTTCACGGATGTCACGGTGTTCACCTTTCGGGTACTTCTGCGGTCAGTGCGTCGTTCTTCAGTGCGGTCCGGTCGATCGACCGCTTGAGGATCTTTCCGGTCGACCCCTTCGGGAGGGAATCGACGATCGCGACGATCCGGGGAATCTTGTATGCGGACAGTCGTTCCCGCGCCCAGCTGGTCAGTTCGCCGCCGTCCAGACCGGAACCGGGGACGGTGGCCACGACCGCGGCCACCTCCTCGCCGTAGTGATCGTCGGGAACACCCACGACGGCGGCCTCGAGGATGTCGGGATGTGTGTACAACACCTCCTCGACTTCGCTCGGGTACACGTTGTAGCCGCCGCGGATGATGAGGTCCTTGACCCGGTCGACGATGCGCAGATCCCCGTCCGCATCGATCTCGCCCAGATCCCCCGTGCGCAGCCAGCCGTCCGAGTCCAGGACGGCCGCGGTGTCGGACGGCCGGTTCCAGTAACCCTTCATCACGGTCGCCCCCTTCACGAACACCTCGCCGACGCTGCCGGGAGGGCAGGCGGTGTTGTCGTGGTCCCGTACCTGGACCTCCAGCCGGGGAACCGCGCGTCCGGTGAAGCCGATCTTTCCGCCGCGGTCGATGTCGTTGAACGTGCCGAACGCGGTGGTCTCGGTGAGCCCGTATCCCTCGAGGATGGTGCACCCGAAGCGGGACTCGAATTCGCGGGCCACTTCGCCCGGCAGCGACGCGCCCCCGGAGATGGCAATGCGCAGTTGCGTGAAGTCCTGCGAGTCGGCGCCGTCCGCGGCGTGGAGCATCGCGTTCCACATCGTCGGCACCCCGGCCATGATCGTGAGGCGGTCGCGTCGGAGGAGAGCGAGCATCGCGGCCGGGTCGAACCGGGCCAGCAGCGACAGCGACCCGCCGCCCGTGAACGTCGCCATCATGACCGAGGCCTGGCCGAAGACGTGGAACAGCGGAAGCCCCGTGCCCGTCCGGTCGTCGGTCGAACCGCGACTGCATTCGGCGCCGATCTCACCTCCGGACAGCAGGTTCCCGACCGTCAGCTCCGCGCCCTTCGGCCGCCCGGTGGTGCCGGACGTGTAGAGGATGGCGGCGGTGTCGTCGCGGTCCCGCTCGGCGACGGGAACCGGCTCGGCGTCCGATGCCGCGGCGTCGGGTGCGAGCGTCCAGACGGGGATGTCCAACGCGGACGCGGCGTCGCCGATCGCGGGGCCGAGTTCGTGCCACACGACGGCGAGCGCGGCGCCGGCGTCGGTGAGAACGTACTCGGTCTCGGGCCGGGTGGACATCGTGTTCACCGGGACCACGACGCACCCCGCCGCCTGAATTCCCAGATACGCCACCACGAACTCGGGCACGGAGGGTGCGGCCAGGAGAATTCTGTCGCCGGGGGACAGGCCCGCTTCGGTGAGTGCTCCCGCATATCGGGTGCTCGCGTCGCGCAACTGTCCGTAGGTCAGGGTGCTGTCCGCACCCCGTAGTGCGATGTTGCCGGGAGTGGCGTCCGCGTGGCGGGACACCGGATCGATCACATTTGCCATGTCGTCAACCTCCGACGCGGTACAGGGTTTTCCGGCCTCGACGGCACGGGCGGTTATCCGGCCTCTACGACGCGGGCGACGGACTCGGACACGACCACCGGCTTGTCGGAGCCCTCACGCTCGACGATCTGACTCATCGTCACCTGGATGCCGCCCCCGACCTGTTCCGCGGACTGCACGGTGGCGCGCATCCGGATGCGTGAACCCACCGGCACCGGCGCGGGGAAACGGACCTTGTTGTAGCCGTAGTTCAGGCTGTGGGCGAAACCGTCGAACCGCAGCAGGGTCGCCGACAGTGCCGGTCCGAGAGACAGGCTGTACAGCCCGTGCGCGATGGTGCCGCCGAGTGGGCTGGCGGCGGCGCGCTCGGGATCGATGTGGATCCACTGGTGGTCGCCGGTCGCGTCGGCGAAGGCGTTGACTCGTTCCTGGGTGACGTCGTGCCAGTCGGTGGGGCCCAGCTCCTTGCCGATCAACGCCGTGAGCTCGTCGAAGCTCGCGGGGCGAACGGGCAGTGCGGTGGTGTCGGTCATCTGTCTCCCTCAATTCCGGGTGGTGCGGGGCCTGGATGTGTCACGTTGGCTGCATCGAACTTCGAGGTGTTCGCCGAACTCCGACACTTGAACTTGACGACGGATTCAACTATACAAAAGAGAGACGCGAGTCACAACGCACGGCGAAGGAGAGGACACCTCGTGAAGGTTGCACAGAAGGTCGCCATCGTGACCGGCGGTGGAGGCGGAATCGGCGGGGCGATCGCGGACCGTCTCGCCGACCAGGGCGCCAAGGTGCTGGTCGCCGATCTCGACCCGAACGCCGCCGCCGCGGTTGCGGACGGAATCAACGCACGTCACCCCGGAACGGCCGTCGCCGAAGGCGCCGACGTCGCGGACGCCGATCAGATCCGCCGCATCATCGATCGCGCGGAGACCGAGTTCGGCCCGGTCGATCTCTACTTCGCCAACGCCGGCATCGCGGGAGCGCCCGGCCTCGATGCCGACGACGCCGGCTGGGATCTCGCGATCGACGTCAACGTCCGCGCCCACATCCGCGCCGCCCGGCAACTCGTGCCGAAGTGGGTCGAGCGGGGCGAGGGGTACTTCGTGTCGACCGCGTCCGCGGCCGGGCTCCTCACTCAAATCGGTTCGGCCACCTACGCGGTCACCAAGCACGCGGCCGTCGCGTTCTCCGAATGGCTGTCGGTCACGTATGGGGACAACGGAGTTCGCGTCAGCTGCCTCTGTCCGATGGGCGTCGAGACGAAGTTGATGCGCTCCGGCGAGAACTCGGGTGATCCACTCGGCGTCGCGGCCACCCGCGCCGTCGTCTCGGCAGGCGACGTGCTGCAGCCCGAGCAGGTCGCCGACATCGTGCTCGACGCCGTGGACCGGGAGACGTTCCTGATCCTGCCCCACGAGAGCGTCCTCACCATGTACCGGCAGAAGGGATCCGACTACGACCGCTGGCTGCGCGGGATGCGCCGCTACCAGAGTTCGCTGCTGGAGCACGCGTGACCCCCGAGCACGCAGACCTGGTCCTCGCCGAGCGGCGCGGACCGGTCCTGGTGCTGACGTTCAACCGGCCGGACAAGCTGAACGCCTGGACCGACGACCTCGAGGACCGGTACTTCACGCTGCTCGGCGACGCCGAGGACGACCCGGACGTCCGCGCGATCGTCGTGACCGGAGCCGGGCGCGGGTTCTGCGCCGGCGCCGACCTCGGACGCCTGCAGGCCGTCGGTGACGTCTCCGAAGCGGACCTCCTCCGGCCGCGCCCCCGCGATCTTCCCGCAACACTGCGCAAACCGCTGATCGGGGCGATCAACGGGGTCGCCGCCGGTCTCGGAATGGTGGAAGCCCTCTACTGCGACGTCCGGTTCGCCTCGGCGTCCGCCCGGTTCACGACCGCCTTCGCCAAGCGGGGACTGATCGCCGAATACGGCATCTCCTGGCTGCTGCCCCGGCTCGTGGGACGCAGCCGCGCCACCGACCTGCTGCTGTCGAGCCGCATGGTCGATGCCGAGGAGGCGTTGCGCATCGGACTCGTCGACCACCTCGTGCCGGACGGTTCGGTCGTCGACGCCGCGGTCGCCTATGCCGAACAGCTGGCGACGCACTGCTCCCCGACGTCGATGGCCGTCATCAAGGACCAATTACAGAACGATGCGGACGGCACCTACGCCGAGTCCGTGGCCCGAGCGGAAGGCCTGATGTTGCAGGCGTTCCGCGGGGCCGATCTCGTCGAGGGCGTACAGAGTCACCTCGACAAGCGCACACCCACGTTTCCCTCACTACCCGTCAGGAGTTCCCATGTCCCTGTTTGACATCTCGGATCGCGCCCAGCAGTTGCAGATCGATCTGCTGGAGTTCATGGATTCGCATGTGTATCCGGCGGAGGCGGTGT
>NZ_JASHKU010000031.1:0-49706 GCF_030056875.1 Rhodococcus sp. IEGM 1351
CGCCGGACGAAAGTAGTCACAGTTCAAACAGTTACACCGTTAACTTGACAGACCCGGCGCGGGGGAGAAGACGGGATACGGCCTGCACGAAACCGCGGTGTGTTGAGCGCGATGTCGTCCCGGCCGCCGGTAAAGGTCGCTGGCAGCACGCGCCCGTGACTTCGTGTCAGGTTCCTCGCGAGCGAAACCAGTGAATTCTCGACGAGGATGTCGCGGCCGGCTCGGCCGGATGTTGTCCCGTCCAAGCGGTTCGGGTCGTCGCGTCGTTCGACACAGAGATCGCCGGTGGCGCGGCGCGGCGGAGGATGGCGGAGTCGGGAATCATGATGTGGACCGCGGGCTCGTCGGGGTGGTCCTGGGCGAGGTCGCTCGTCCGGGCCGCGGTACGCCTGGTGTCGGTGGGGTGTCATCCGTCGATGGTGGTGATCTCGGGAAGGCCGCCGCGATTGTGCGTATGACGCGGATGGAGTCGACCTGCATGTGTGCTTCGCTGTCTGTGTCGGCGGGCAGCGGCGGTAGATCTGCACCGGTGGAACGAACTGGGCTTCGGAGGTGTTGCCGTGTGTGCGGCGTCGCTGCGGGTCGGCGGGTTCGTCCACGGCGGGCGGTTCGGTGGGCGTGGGTTTGCCGCAGGTGCCCTGAGCGGTTCGGCCGGCGCATGCTGGCCCCGGGGACCGGGGACCGGGGACCGGGGACTGCGGTCTGGGGTCTGGGGTCTGGGGTCTGGGGTCTGGGGTCTGGGGTCTGGGGGGCGGGTGTTGTGGTGCTGGTTCGGGTAGGCGGGGGTCGTGTGGGGGGGGGTGTTGCGCGTCGCCACGCCCGGGGGGCAGGGCGATGCGGCGGTACGACCGGCGATGCGGCTCGTCGAGGTTCGGGTCGAAGATCGGCGGCGATGTCCTTGTTCGGATTCATCGGATTTCACCGTCGATCTTCGGTTGCGGTCAGGTCGAGGACGGCGGGCGGTGACGCGGCTGGTGCCGGGGGCCGGGCGGTCTGTCCGGGCCTGAGGCGACCGTGGCGCCATCACGTCGTTCCACGCCGCGATGAATACGGAAAATGCGGGGGTCGGTCGGAGTTGAGGTGTCGGGTGGTCTTGGTGGTGAGAAAGACGGTGAGCGTGACCATCACGGCGAGCGGTGTGAAGCCGAGAGGGGCGTGCACGATCATGGCGGTGACAACGGAGATCGTGACCGAGATCGCGGCACCATCCCGACGGCGGAGTACCGGATGCGAATCGGGAGGGTTCTGCCGGAGGTTCCGAGGTGGTGCGAGTCCACGCGAGAGAGCAGATCGGTTGTTGTCGATCACGTGCTTATTCCCTTCGAGGATGTGTTCACAAGCGATGAGCACGCGTGAGACGTCGACGCCGATGAGGCTGGGCCCCGGGCCCGTTCATTGCGCTCTGGCTACCGGTGAGCACGAAGAAGGTGATCGCGGCGAGAGGTAGTCCGCCGACTGTCGGCACCTTCGAGAAGTTGCTCTGGGGGTTCCGGGGTGATCGCGCAGTCAACCAGCAGGAAGATCACGGGCGGACGCGTTGTCGCCGATCCGGTCCTCGAGGTTGTTGGTGTTCATCTCGGTTTCCTGAGCAGGAAGGTCACCACCGTTGTGGGTGTGGGTGAAGCGGGTGCGGCGTCGACGAGGGTGGACGTAACAGGCATGGGGTTCTCCTCGGGTGGTTCTGGCGAGGGCACCTCGAACGTGGTGCGGGCGACGTGAAGGAAAATCGCGCGCCGACTTCACCGGGGTATGTGGATAACGTCCTCTTCGGAGGCGCAGCGGTGGTCGTCGGCGCAGCGGGGGTGCGTGCTTTTCGGCCATCTGGTGACACACGGAGGAGTTGGGTGCGGGCATCGGTTGCGGTGGGCCGGGAGAGTGTCATGCGTAGACCCTGTGACGGGTCGTGTGTGGTGTGGTGTGCGTGTGATCCGCTCAGCCCGAGATCCGGGGTCCGCGGAGCAGCGCTGGCGGGGCGCCCTGGTGGGGTGGTGCGCGGAGGACCCGGCGGAGGAACGGTTGCGGCGTGGCCGTGACAGCACGAAATTCAGCGCTGAAATGTGGTGTCTGACCGACCGTGTTCAGGGGCACGCGTGCAGGCGTCTTCGCGCCCCCCAAGGATGGGATCGAACAGGGCAGTGCTGCGGCACCGATCAGAGTGTGCTCTGCCGTGACATGAGAACGAGCGTCCGAATCGAGTGGTCGGATCCAGCAGTCGAATCGAGCGTCTGAAAAAGGGCGGGGGACACCCACCCCCTCCGGGGGTCACTCCCCCCGGCCCTTCGGGCCTAGGGGGGAGTGTACTACTAGAAATTGCGCCGCGCCAACATGTTTCGGAATGCCCATGTCACACGCCTGCGGTGATGCTGTGTCGACCGCGCAGTGGGACGCCGGTACAGCGTGCCCTTGCGTGGACTCGCCGCGCCGGCATCGGGGCCGCGTGGACCGCCACCACCGACCCTGCCCGTAGCGCTCGCAGATCGGCGTCTCACACGCGGCTCGGCCGGGTGTGAGACATGTCGCCGCAGTGGTCGGATCACCGTCGAAACGCCCGGCACTGGACCGCTCATTCGAGCGCTCTGCGACGGGGGTCCGCGACCGCTGTTCGGAGCGCTGCGGCGGGCGGGTTCCCATGGCCGCACCCACACCGCTGCGCCACCTGCGGCGAACACCGCCTCGAACCTCGCCGACACGGCGAACGAGTCCCCCCGAATGCCCCTACCTCGCGCAGGCTTGCGATGCGGCACACACCGGTCTCGGGGAGTGGCGCAGGGACCGCGGGGATCCGGGTCGCCGAGATGCCCTCGGTGGAGCACCAACCGGCTCGGAGCTGCTCGTCGAACGCGCCGCTCGGAAGTTGTCCACATACCCCGCTGAACCCGGCGCGCGTTTTTTGCCACAGTGCTCCCGCATCACTGCCGTAGTGGTGTCTTCACCGAGCGAAAGGAGCCCGCGGTGAACGCACGTCGTGACACGGTCAAGGACTGGGTGGTTCAGCAGTACCGCGAGATCGTCGGCGACTGCGACACCGCACGCGCAGGCAAGCAGGTCGATTCGGACGCCCAACCCGACACGCGTCGGCCGCTTCACCCCCCACCTCACCGATCGCTGTCACTGGCGTACCTCGGGCGGCAACTGCGTGTCCGGTGCCGCGGCGGTGTACGCGCCACGGCTGCTGCCGGCCGTCGACGGCAACGAGACCGCGACCGAGACCGACGTCCTCACCCAGCTGCACGGGTCCCAGTGGCCTCTGGTGCTGTAGCTGTCCCACTGTGCGCCGTCGACGTGTCCCGCTACCACGCGCACAAGTCGACTCGGATGCTCGAATCCGTGGTACGTCAGGGCGTCGTCGGTGACGTGATGAGATGTCCCGTCCTCGCCGTCGGCGGCCAGAGGGAAGGGGAAGGTTCGCTCGGACCGGTATGTCGTTCACGCGGATCCGATGCAACAGCTGCCCGGTGCCGTGCGCGTGATCGTGGTAGTGGTAGCCGCAGTCGTCGTGGTAGTCGCGGCGGCGCGGTCGCGCGGCCCGGTCATGGAGTAGCTCGATCAGGTCGCAGAACTCGTCGTCCGTCCAGCCGTGGGTGTGGGGTGCATGTCAGGGGCGGTGGATGCTGTCCGTAGCTCGGTGAGTTTGTGGACCAGGTCGCCTTCGAAGGCGCCGTCGACCTCGAGGCAGCCGCTCCTCGAGCACAAACGCGTAGTCGGGCTGGAAAGACTGCCGCTCGCGTGCGGTTCTCAATCATTGCCCGAGCTCCGGCGACGAAGACTTCATGGGGCCACTCCAGCGTATATTCCGGGTCGGTCGGGTCCATGAACACTCCATTCGCGATGTTCGGACCTAGTTTGACCGTTCCTTGTTCCCGTTCTGGGCGGGGACCGGTTGATGCCTTCGGGCGTCGGGTCCGGCGGTCGGCGCCTGGGGGTGTGGGTGCGGGGGATGACATTCCGGCCGCCCACGACCCTCGCGACGGTTTCGGATGCTGCGGCTATTGCGGCGTTGAACCGGTATTACGGTCGCCCGTACCTGGGCGAGGGTGCCTATGTCGGGGCACATTTCGATTCCTGGTCGAGCACCGATTCCTGGTCGAGCACCGATTCCTGGTCGAGCACCGGCGTCCGGGCGGGCAGGTGGATCGGTTCACCGCGGATGATCGGTCGCGGTGGGTGTTCCTGTCGGTGCGGGTCGCACCGAGGGCGGCGCGGGCGATCGATCCTGGACACGGAGGCGGAAGTGCTGAACGCGTTTCTGACGGCGGTGGGCCCGGATCGGGACCTGGGTGACGAACCAGGTCCCGCTCGCCGCTGGGTGGCCCGCCTGGGACCTGGAAACCGCGCTCCCCGGCCTGCGGGAGGTGGGCTGGACGAAAGGCGACAAGCTGATCGCCCGCAAACGCCCGCAAACGCCCGCATCGGCGGTCGGCTGGGCTGGTCCGCGGGGTGCGGGTGTCGGAATCGACCGGGACGTCTGCGGTAGGGGCGGGTCAGGGGGTCAGCTGTTCTCCGGTGACGAGGAATATCACCCGGGGCCCGACGACGACGGTGTGGTCGCCGAAGCGTTCGTAGAAGCGGCCGAGCAGGGTCACCTCGACCGCGGCCGGGATGTTGCCCGTCCAGCCCGGGTCTTGGATCAGCTCGACGAGTTGTCGGTGTAGCGCATCGAGTCCGTCGTCTCGTGGGCCGAGTTCGGCGGCGACGCACGCTTTCAGCGACGTGTTGCGCCAGGCCGCCCATTCGACTCGGATCGGCTACCAGATGGACACCGGTGATGACCTGGCGTAGATCCCGGGCGACCGGGGCCTGCAAACGCCAACAGCGCCAGCGCCTGGTCCTTGCATGGGCCACGCGAGCCTCGACCTGTTCGTTGAGGTCGAAGACCCGCTCGGCCAGGGGGAGGTCCGCGTGAACCACGGCATCGGTGGCGATCTCGATGGCCTCACCCGCGAGGTGGCTCATCGACGCCAACCGGTCGGTCAGCGCGTCGAGCCGGCGTGAAACTGTGTCCCCCATCGCACAATCATCAGTGGTGTGCGCGTCGACCGGTGACTGCTTTGACCAGGAACAACAAGATCACCGCCCCGAGGAGGCAGGTCAGGAAGCTGAAGATCAGCCCTCTCCTTCGACGTCGACACCGAGCAGCTTCAGGAGGAATCGACCGAGTAGTCCGCCGGCGATGCCGCCGACGATGTTGAGGAGGATGCCTTGTTGGGCGTCGGTTCCCATGATTTTGCGGCCGATCCAGCCGGCGAGTCCACCGATGATGATCCAGCCGATGCTTCCCAGTCCGAGCATCGTGTGGTCCTTTCCTGGGTCGCCCGCGAGGTGGTCTTGGGTGCCGTGGCCGTCGTGCCGGGTTGTGACGGCTCTGTGGTGAGTGAGTATCCCGCGATGTCGCGGTGCCCGCCTGCGTCGTGATCACTTACCCGAGAGTGCCGCCACACTGCCCCTCGTTGTCCGCCAGACCTTCGGGTCCGGTGGTGGTGTGGGATCAGGGGCTGGGTGCCTGCTCGAGCAGGGCTGGGTGGCCGTCGGTCCCGGCGCGATCCGGGTAGTAGGTGTGGCCGATGCTCGGGTCGACCACGACATGGGCGCCGTCGGCGAGGTGCCCGGACCCGACATCGGTGAGATGCCTGTCGCGTTGGTCGTACACGCTGACGATGCCGTTCTCGGCGGCGACGTAAAGGCGTTGCTCGCCTTGGTTGTAGGCGAGGACATCTGGTTGTTCACCGACCGCCGTCGTGCCGGCGGTCTGCCAGATCGCCAGGTCGATGGTGAGCAGGGTGGCGTTGTCCGCGCAGGCAACGAACGCGAGCCGCGCTGATGGGCCGAAGCCGAAGCCGAAGCCGAGGCCGAGGCAGCCAGGCGTCGGAAGCCTGCGGGCGACGTCCAGTGTTTCGGGGGCGATGGCGGCGAGATCGCCCTTCCCTTGCACGGCGACCAGTATCTGGTTGGCGACCGGGGCGTAGGCGATGTTGCCGACCTCGCCGCCGAGGTCGACGGTGCCGCGCACCTGTGCGGTGGTGGCGTCGACCACCGGTTCGGATCCGCCGGATTCGTTGGTGGTCCACACCGTCCCGCGTTTCGGGTGGTAGGCGATCCCGTCCGGATAGTTCCCGGTGGGGGCCTGCCCGATCACGGCGGCGGTGTCCTCGTCGAGGATGACCAGGCGGTTGTCTGCGGTGGCGGTGACGTAGACCCGGCGCCGCTCGGGGACGACGAGGACGCCGTGCCTGGGACAGGTTCGGGATCGTTCGGACGACCTGCCGGGTGCGGATGTCGACTTCGATGACCTCGCTGGCGCCGAGGTGGGCAATGAACAGCAGTCCCCGCTCGGGGCGAGACTGGCGTAGTCGAAGCATGAATTGTTCTCGGGGAGGTCGATTTCCGCGACCGGGTGCAATGGCAGCGGGCTACTGCCGGGCGATGATGACTCGGAGGAACATGCGCCGACCAGGATCCACGCCATAACGAGTGCGGGCAGCAGCCGGGCTGGTCCCGGGCTGCGCCGGGCATCGGTGCGGGTGTCCATCCGGCTCCTGTCTGTTTCGGGTGGTCAGGTTCCGGGGCGCCGACGTCGGACCGCTGTTCGTGGAGGTGCTGGTGTTCGCGCAGCCGGCCACCGCGAGGACCAGCGTCGTGGCCATGAGCAGGGAACGGCAGGGTGTCACCTGCCGAATCCGATACATCCGTGCACCCTCGTCACATCCGTGCACCCTCGTCCGAACCGGTCACCCGTGCCGGCGGCCGGTGACGAACTGGGAGATGCCGCGCAGCTGCTGGTCGACGTCGATCAGCACAGCGGCGGCGAGGAAGGCCGGGACCGTGGTGCGGTCGAAGACCCGTACCCCGCACAGCGTTGCGCCCAGCTCGAGTCCCTTCCGCGCAAGGAAGGATTCGCGACCGTAGCTGGTCATCACCGCGATCCGCCCACCCGGCGCCAACACCCGCACCATCTCGTGGAGCACGGCACACGGCTCCGCCACGAGGTACAGCGCCGCGAAGCAGCACACGGCGTCGAACGTCCGGTCGTCGAAGGGAAGCTCGAGCGCGTCGGCGTGAAGGTAGACCGCGCGCGGGCGGGGGTTGTCGTGGACTGCGCGTTCGAGCATCGGCAGTGAGGTGTCCAATCCGATGACGAATCCGTCGCCGGCGAGCCTGTCGGCGAAGAAACCGGTGAAGTTTCCCGGACCGCACGCCACGTCGAGCACTCGTTGCTCACCGTCGAGATGCAGGGCCGCGGCGGCTCGTGCGCGCTCGTCAACCACGGAGAGTCCGTGCAGGCTCAGCGCCGCGACGACGATCGGCCGCCACAGCCGCTCGTAGACGGCGGCAACCCTGTTGTTGGTC
The DNA here is from genome assembly GCF_030056875.1 of Rhodococcus sp. IEGM 1351. Lineage (NCBI taxonomy): Bacteria > Bacillati > Actinomycetota > Actinomycetes > Mycobacteriales > Nocardiaceae > Rhodococcus > Rhodococcus sp. IEGM 1351. The sequence goes on from NZ_JASHKU010000031.1 coordinate 7,345, forward strand.
ATCGCGCGCTGCGCGAGCGTGCGCCGTGTCGGTGGACTCGATTCCAGCAGGTCGATATAGCCGGTGTCCGAGTAGCCCGACGAGCGCAGCGCGTCCTCACGGATCAGCCCGCGGACCAGCGCCGTCGACCACATCCCGTCGGATTCCGGGGCCGCCCCGGATTGTTGTGCGGTCATAACCTTTTCACGAAACCGGACCCTCGATGGTTCACCGAATTTTCCGGGTAGCCCGTCCCACCTGCGGGAACCGTCCCCGACCGACGCCGTCGCCGACGAGCAGAAGGCGCACGCCGGCCGCGCAGAACCCGGATCGGCGATGACCTCGTCACCCGACGGTCAAGTCGCCGTGCATGTTCGGATGATACGTGCAATGGAACGGGTAGGTACCGGGTGCCGACGGCACCGTCAATGTCGCGGTCTCGCCGCCCTCGATCTCGACGTCGAACGCGCCGCCGGCGTCTGCGGTCACCGTGTGTTCGGCCGTGTCGCTGTTGCGTATGGTGACCTGCGCGCCGGGTGCCACCGTGGCGGGCACCGTGTACGCGAATCCCGAGATGACGATCTCGTTCGCTCCCGCCGCCACCGCCCCTTCGGAGGACGGCATCGTCGTCGTGTCGGTGATCGTCGGGGTGGGTGCGTAGTCGACGGTGCTGCCGCCGTCATCGCTGCAGGCGGTGAGCGCACACGCCGCGACGACGGCAGACGCCAGCAGAGCTGCGGAGAGCTTCATACCCGATACCACGAATCATCGACCCATTCCGTTCACCGAACACATGAGAGAAATTTCGCCCGCCCGGTGAACCTGCCGGACTGTCGTTCGTGGGTGTATCCAGAGGGTGACCGGACATTGCCCCGACCGACCACGACACGGGGTCGCATGAGCGCCAACCAATCCCGAGATGAACAGCGACTGGTCGGGTCGTTCGCACAGTGCTGATCGCCTGGCAGCGTTCACCCGGGTGGGCGCAGCCGTGGAGCTGGCATCGCTGCGTCACTCGAACGAATTCGACCAGTTCATCCCCTGGTTCGTCCTCGCCCTTGCGGCGGTCGGCATCGTCGTGCTGACTGTGCGCCGAAGCCCGCCGACGGCGCTGATCGCTCACCCCGACCGTGTGGTTCACGGCGATGGGATTCCGGCCAGGCTCCGTACCGCCGTCAGCCCGTCAGACGTTCCAGACCAATGCTTTTCGATCCTCACCGGTCCAGCTCGACGGGTCACCGACCGCAACGCGATCGCGACGATCACCGCGTCGTCCGCGTAGCCGAGGATCGGAAATGAACTCGGGCACCAGGTCGATCGGCCGCAGCAGGTATCCGAGCAACAGCACCATGACGAACTCGCACCCCACGCGGCAGATCGGGGTCCGCGGCCAACCGCCTGATCAGACGAACCGCATCGGGAAGCAACCGCAACGCGTCCCGGATCCCCAGCTCATCCGGCTTACCAACCCACAACACCACCAATAGAACCAGCCACATCAGCAACAGACCACTGATAACGGCGACGGGATGGACCACCAAGCATCGATCACGCTCTCAGCCCTTCCCGCGTGACGACCGAAGCCGCGTCGGCAACCCCTTCCTGATCTACCCGAGTCATCGCCTGAGCAGAGGGACAACGGTGCGATGGAGATGTGGATCCGCAGCTCGATGTCCGTTCCGGGTACTTCGATCATCACCAGCTTCCTCGGCTCGGTTCGATTCGGTAGAAACTAGGGCACAACAACTTTCGGCTTTGCAGGCCTCTCTTCGGCCAGCCCGGAGACAACACCGGTTTGAGGGGAGCGTTCAGCCGTATCCCGCCGTCTGCGTACCACCCGCGCGCAGCGTCGGGAGTGGATACATCGACCGCGGGAAGTAAGGCCGGAATTGCGGCGGATGCAAGGACGTGCTCGGCGGTGATCCGCACATCGAGGTAGTCGATCGGTCGGGCGGTATCCGAGGGCGGTAGCGGGCTGCTCGGTTCCCGTCGACGAAGACCACCGTCCGGTTGTTCGCGGCCGAGGTCGTCACCACCGCCAGCGACGCCTTGCCGCCGTCGAGGTTTGCGGCGAGCTGTGCCCAATCGACCAGCCGGCACGCGGTCCGGGCCAGCGGGCCGGTCTCGACCAGGCTCGTCAGCCGAACCCCCGGAATTCGGCAGAGCTGCCGGCCCAGCGCACGACCGTGCCGGGACCGCTCCGCAACAACGGCCGGAGGACGTCGTCGATCTCCACGCTCCCGCCACACCGAGAGCGCGGCGGCGGCCCTGTCCGTCCGCCGGAAGGTGCGCGCCCGCGGCGAACAGCGTCGCATTGATCGCTCCGGCGCTGGTTCGGATGAACAGGCCCGGTGCGAGGCCGGCACCTCATAGGAATGGCACGACGACCGATAGAACACCTGCCTCGTATGCCCCGTGTACCCCCGCGCAGGCCACCACCACAGCGATCCGAGACGAGTCGGGGCCATGTCCTCTATCGGGACTGTGCGGTGCGCGCGGTGCCATGACCGTCCCCTTTCATGGCACTCTCGGGCGCGGCAGGCGCCCGAACGGCGGCACTGCCAGACATGTCGCCGGCACGGGACATGCGTTTCCGGCCAGGCTCATTCCTGCAATGCCCGCCTGGTCAGTAATGGCCGCTGGGGCGACGGTTAACCTGCCGCCCCACCTCGACCGCGCGGCAAGTGGGCATGGTTCGGGCCGGGCCGGCACCACTACCGTGGACCGAGAACCGTGTGGTCTGGGCGCAGCCCTCGCTCAAACCCGCGGGCGCCCATGAAAAATTCCAGCGGTGGCCGTGTGTGCCGACCGTTACGCCGGGCTCTGGGACGCTCGGCCGGATCGAGGGTCGTGAAGGGTTGACCAGTCAGTCATCCCCGCCCGTTCTCAGCGCTTGCGTCGATCCCGTACTGCTGTCGATTGCATAGTTATGCGGTGGCTCGACTCATCTCTCATTCGAGAGTTTCTGTGACACGAATGCACCCGGGACAGCCCCGATATTCACCGTGGATCGTCGGGAACCGCCCACAGACCCGAGCCGGTCCGTCGGCCGGTGCCGGGGATCAGTCCCCGCAGCCGGGCGGCGTCTTCGCTCAGTGCCTTCTGCAAGTGGGGGCGTACGTCCTCGGCGACACCTCGTGGGAGTGTGCAGCCTTGTTGCACGAGGTCGGCGGTGTTCTCGATGAGCCGCACCGCTCGCACGACGAGCGGCTCCGGCACAAAGACTGTGGGAAGGTCGCCGTCGTGTTCTCTGGTCAGGACGCCGAGGGTGGAGATCATCGACAACGCTGTCGTCGGCTCGTCGGGACCCCTGTTGGCGCCGGTGAGGGCGGCGACCTCGACGAGGGCGGCGATTGTCGCACCGAGGGCGGACAGGGGCATGGCGATGGTGCGGGGCAGTGTCAGCAGGTCGGCGCCGGGTGCCTCATCTTTGATGCTCAGGGCCAGTTCACGGGCGAGCGTGCGCAGTGCGTGACGATCGAAGTACTGACGGGCGGTGCGTTCGGTGATGTGCATCCGCTCTGCCACGGCAGCGACTCGGTCGGTGAGCAGGTCCTCGAGTCGGTCGGCGGGGACGGTCAGACCGATCCGTGCCAGCTCCTCACCGAGGGCGGACGCCGTCGTCCTCACCCATGATGATGGTCGTGGCATAGGGGCCTCCTGATCAGAGCGTTCCACCACACCTGGTCTGTCTACCAGTTCACCCATGGTGCGTGGTCTGTCTACCAGTTCACCCATGGTGCGGCGGCGGCAGGCGACGGGAATGAACGTCACGTCGGACCCGATTGCGGGTTCGGTGACGCGTGCTGGATCGGACGTTGACAGTTTCCGGGGTGCGCTCGCTGTCGGATCGGAAACTTCCACAGTGGTGTGACAATTTAGTGCAACAATGTGGGAAGGGGTGGGCATGACCGTCACCGACACCAGAAGCGCTCTTGCCGCCAACTCTGCCCGTGAACATCTCCTGCGCCTCGACCGGCTGCGGCTGATCGGCAAGGCGCACAGCGAAGCTCCGGGTTGACGGGGGAGAGGATGCTGCCGGTGACGTCGGCGAGTGTGATGACGATCCATGTCACCACAGCACCATCGGGCGCACGTGCCGCGCCGGCGGACGGGCTAAGGAAACGTCGGCGACGCCCCACGCTGTCGGTGTCCCTCGAAGGCCGCGGTCAGGGAGGGAACACCCCACCATTCCACCGTCGAACATCTCTATGGTGTCGCCGCAGGTTGCGGAGCCGAATCTGCCATTCGCGCTGAACGCGGTGCGCGTGCGCGACAAGCTCTTCTGGTTGTGCGGGTGTCAGCGCATCGGGAGCGGCCAACAACGACTCGGCCACCGCGACCCCGGGAGGCGATGGGTTGAGCTGTCGTCGGCGTTGTCGTCAGACCTGTCGTCGCCCCGACCGCTTGCCCTCGTCGAGGTCTAGGTCTTCTGTGATGACAGGATGTGTCGGACCACTCGGTCATAGTCGGTGACAGCAAAAGAACGCGCGCCACGCGAGCAGAGCTACAGACACGTGAGGACAGATGGCTCAGAGTAAGTTGTCGTCATTGCCCGATACCGGCGATCGTCAGGCCTGGCTGGTGATGACGAAATCGGCGTACCGCCGCCTCGGAGGGGGAAGCAAGTACGACGACAACCCCGCCAGCCACTACAGCTGGGACAGCACCGTCCCGAACCACCTGAACGTCCGTGCCGGTGACATCATCCTGCTGTGGAACGAACGTGAGTCCCTCGGTGTCTCCGTGATCGAGAAGATCGACGAGGGCACCGATACAAAACGTCGCGGGCGCTGCGTCAGCAAGGACTGCAGGAGCACCAATTACGAGCCGAGGAAGACGCTCCGTCCGATCTACCGCTGCTATGAGTGCCGGAAGGTATGATCCTGCCTTCGAGGACGTCGAGGTCATTACCTACCGATCAACGCACGCACAAGCTTGGGTCGACCTGGAGGGTGTGTTCAGCGACAAGGAACTGCGCGCTCTCTGTGTGAAACCGCGATCGCAGAACAGCTTCCGTCCTCTCCGTTGGGATGCCGTACGGGCGGCCGCGATGGACAAGGCCGGTGTCGAGATCTTCGGCCCCCTCGACGCCACTACACGACAGATGCGGGACGGCCACACGACCCGACCCACCAGGGTGCGGCAGGGAATTCCGACAGAACCTGTTGACCAAGTACAACGCGCGGTGCGCCTTCACCGGCGATCTACCTGAGGTGGTGCTCGACGCCTGCCACCTATACAGCTACGCCAAGGTGGGCAGACATCATGAGCATGGCGGGATTTTGCTCCGTCGGGACCTTCACACACTGTTCGACCGCGGCATCATCGCGGTCACGGAAGACGCCACTGTCGATGTAGCTCCCGCTTACCACCAGTTCCCCGTGTACCAGGAACTTCACGGCAAGCAACTCACGTGCGCGTGGATGTCATCCGCTGGGGTATCTGGGCCGCCCTCTCCCTAGGCGGGCGACAGTCACCGACAAGTTCACTCGACACGGCCGAGGCGATGCGTCAGGGATATCTACTTGGAAGTTAAGTCCCGCAGAAGGTTTGGAAGGGCGTGTCGAATCATTGCGAGAGAGAGGTGGTGTGGTCAGACCATTCGTCGCGGCGGTCGAACGCCATCAGCTTTTCGAACGGAGCGGCAGTCCGGGCAGGTTGTTTCGGTCGCGGCGAAGTCAGGTTCCCGGCATGGTTCGGGGACATGGTGTGGGGTCGGGTTCGACGGTGACGGTGTCACCGAATCCGGCGGTGGTCTGCAGGGTGGAGAAAATCAGGAGCCGACCTGCGGGGTGTTCTGCCACCCTTTGTACACCAAAGCGCCGTTGACTACGTTTAAGATAGCAAAAGTACGCTAACATCTCTGTTGTCTACGCTTGCACCGAACCAGGGAGGGCTTGTGATCTGGCCGGAGCACCGCATCGAGACCCGGGACTGGAATCCGCGTCATCGGCAGGGTTCGCGCGCGGACCGCACCCTGGAGACCGTCGACGTGTCGATCCAGCCGATGATCGGCTCCCTCGACTGTGATCTGGTCGGTGGTGTGGCCCGCGCGCACGAGGAGGCGGTCATCGCCGTGGCCCGCCTCGAGGCGGGCTTCGGTGAGCACCTGGCGCCGCTGTCGGATTTTCTGCTGCGCAGTGAGTCGGTGGCGTCGTCGAAGATCGAGCATATCGACGCGGGCTGGCGGGCGTTCGGCAAGGCGCTGGCCGGTGGCAAGGCCAGCGCGGAGGCGAAGTCTCAGCTCGCCGCTGTCAAGGCGCTGATCGCGATGGTCGACGCGGCCGGCGCCGGCCCGATTACCGATGTCACCGTGCTCGGTGCGCACCGGTTGTTGATGGCACCGGACTTCTACACCGCCCGCGACTCCGGCCAGTTCCGCGACGTGCAGAACTGGATCGGCGGCAGCGACTACACCCCGATCGACGCGCTGTTCGTGCCCCCGCCACCGGAACTGGTTGACGAGCTGATGGCGGACCTGCTCGTGTTCGCGAACCGCACCGACCTGCCGATCCTCGCGCAGGCTGCGATTGCGCACGCCCAGTTCGAGTCCATTCACCCGTTCACCGACGGCAACGGACGCATCGGCCGCGCCTTGATCAGCGCGATCCTGCGCCGCCGCGGCCTCACATATCGGGTCACCGTGCCGTTGGCGTCGGTGATGCTCGCCGACACCCGCCGCTACTTCGACCGCCTGACCCGCTACCGAGCGGGCGATGCCGAGGGTTTCGTCGAGTACGTCGCCCGTGCGGCGATCGTCTCCAGCGAGGCCGCGCAGGACTCCGCCCGCGCCCTGGCCGAACTCCCCGGCCATTGGCGCGACATCGCCCGGCCGCGCAGCAACTCCGCCGACGAGAAGATCATCGACGCCCTCCTCGGCACCCCGATCTTCAGCGCCGACACGGCCCAGCGGATCACCGGCACCACCGATGCGAGCGCGTACCGCGCGCTCGGCCGGCTTACTGCGGCCGGGGTGCTCGAGGTGCTGTCCGAGAGTAAGCGCAACCAGATCTGGGCCGCCACCGCCGTACTCGCCGAACTCGACGCGCTGAGCACCACCATCGGCAAACGCACCACCGAGCATCTGTAGCCGCCCGCAGGGCCGCCGTTCTGCGCCTCGGCACCCGTCGGGCGACGGGTGCTGGGTTAGGGCGTGTCTCCCAATAATTTTGGGTATTGTGCGGCAGCATATTTGCTGTGACAGAGGTGATGGATCGCTATCAGATGTTGACCGAGAAGCAGTGGGCGTTGCTCGCACTGCTGCTACCCAGCTCGGATGGCCTTCGGGGGCGGAAGTTCCAGAATAATCGACTCGTGGTGGAGGGGATGCTCTACCGGCTTCGTGCCGGGATCCCATGGCGGGATCTGCCTGCGCATTTCGGCCCCTGGAAGACGGTGTGGAAACGGCATCGACGCTACGCCGGGGATGGAACGTGGGACCGGGTACTCATGGCCCTGGCCGCGATGGCCGATTCCGGTGGCGATCTGGATTGGGCGGTATCGGTGGATTCCACCGTGGTGCGGGTGCACCAGCATGGCGCCAACGCCGCGCGTGACACAGGGGGATCTGCCGAATTACACGAATCTGCTTGACGAACCGGTCGATCACGGCATCGGCCGGTCCCGAGGCGGGTTGACCAGCAAAGTTCACCTGGCGTGCGACGGTGCCGGGCGCCCGTTGTCAGTGCTGGTGGGCCCTGGCCAGGCCGGCGACAGCCCGATGTTCGGCCCACTCCTCGACGGCATCTGTGTGCCGCGTATCGGTGGTGGCGCACCCCGCAGACGCCCGGACGAGATCCGTGCCGACAAGGCGTACACATCCAAGGCCAATCGAGAACTGTTACGCAGCAGGGGTATCAAGGCGGTCATTCCCGAGAAGTCCGATCAGGTGGCCAACCGCAAGAACAAGGGCAGCGCGGGCGGGCGGCCACCGAGCTTCGATGCCGAGTCATACAAGGGTCGCAACGTGGTGGAAAGAGCCTTCAACAAGGCGAAACAGTGGCGAGCGGTGGCAACCCGGTATGACAAGCTTGCCCTGACTTACCGGGCCGGATTCCTCCTCGCCGGCTCGTCGAATGGCTAAAACTATTGGGAGACATGCCCTAGGGCCCTGGCGGAGGTGCTGGCCGATCCGGATCATCGTTCGTGGCTGTCGACGCCTGAGCAGCGCCGGCGGTGAGGGCGTGATGCGTTGCTCCTACTGGGTCGGGATCCGGCAGCGAGAGCTCCGCAGCAGCAACGAAATACACGGTAGCGCAGAACCTGCCACTGTCGGCTGCGACTCTGCCGGGTCATGGACGTGGCGGCGATGGCAAGCCCCACCGAGGGCGGCGCAGGTGATCCTGGACACGAAAGATATAGGCAGGACACGAAAGGCGGAGGCGCTGAACGCCCGTCGTTGGTGCCACTGCAGCATGAACGCGTTCGGTGGTGTCGAGGTTGAGCGCGGCGTCCGCTGGGTTCGGGTGAGGATCAATGAAATTCTGCGGTACCTGATGGTGCCGACCCGGCCGGGTGATGACAACCGGCGGCCGTGTTGCTGGGACCGTGCCGGGTACTCGTCGGCGTACGGTGCTTAGGCGCCGTCGTCGTTAGGCGCCGTCGTCGACCTGGTGGCCGGGTGGGCGGCCTGGTACGTGTTCGAGCCAGTGTGCGAAGTCGTCGGCGAGGTAGTACCGGCCTGCGTCCTCGCGCAGTCGAGGCGTGGCCGGGAGCGAGGCGATTCAGGCGAGCAGTAGGCGGCCGCGGACCGGTGTGGCGGGACCGTGGCCGAGCAGCGATCTGCGATCTGGCTTCGAGTCCGTCCCAGCGGTCGCGAATGGGCCGGCGGCGGTCATGAGCGCAGTGTGCCATTCAGTGGTGTGCTCTTGGAAACGTCCGAACGGGAGGTGCCGTCGGTTCGCGGAGCGCGACAGCGAATCCCGTCGCTCTGCCGTCGAATGTCGGTGCCGCGGGATAGCGTCGAGTCGGTATCCGCCCGACGGAGGAGCAGCGATGAGCGCGGTCACGACGAATCAACCCCTCGGCACCCCCACCTGGATCGACCTGGGCATCCCGGATCTCGACCGGGCGATGGCCTTCTACGGGTCGGTCTTCGGTTGGGAGTTCGACGTCGGTCCCGAGGAGTACGGGCGGTACACGATGTGTCTGCTCGGCGGCAAGAAGGTCGCCGCGCTGATGCCGAATCCCGACGAGAACGCCACCGAGTTCTGGTGGAACGTCTACCTGGCGACCGACGATCTCGATGCGACGGTCGCTCGGTCCGCCGCCGCGGGTGGCACGCTGCTGATGGAGCCGATGGACATCGCCGACCAGGGTCGGATGGCGATGGTGCGGGATCCGTCCGGTGCGCAGTTCGGCCTGTGGCAGGGGCGGGCGCACGTCGGCTGTGAGCTCGTGAACGAGCCGAACGCGTTGTTGCGCAACGACTTGGTGACCCCGAATCCCGGCCCGGCGCGGGAGTTCTACGCGGCGGTGTTCGACTTCACGCTGGACGGGAACGACGACCTGCCCGGCGTGGACTTCACCTTTCTGCGCAGACCGGACGGGCACGAGATCGGCGGCATCGTGGGCGACCCGTCCGCCTCGGCGTCCTGCTGGGGCACGCTCTTCCAGGTCGTCGACACCGATGCGGCCGTCGCCGCCGCGCGGGCGAACGGGGGCACCGCGGACGATCCGACGGACATGCCGTATGGGCGGACCGCGGATGTCGCCGATCCGTTCGGTGCGAAGTTCACGGTGGGTTCCCCGCTGCCGGGTGTACAGGGGTAGACGCTCCCGTCGGGTTACCCGCCCACAGCTGGTGCGTGCGGGGTGGCGCCGAGGGTGATCGCCGGCCGCCAGCCGGGGTGCTCGGACGAGGCGGCAGCGCTGCTCGACGGCGGCCCGATCAGCCCGGTCGTGCGATGAACGCCCTGATCGAGATGCCCGCTCTGCCCCTGTCACGACCAACCACCGATGCCCTGTCGAGGTGGTGACGGACCCCGAGCAGGGCCTGCCAGCACACGCGCGTCAGCGGCCGGACGGCCGTTCACGAGAAATTCTCACTCGTGGGGCGATTGTCTGGGCGTGGGATCGGCGTCCTTGCGGTGAGTTTTCGCTGCACGAGGACTGGTTGGCCATCATCGGAGCATCCGCGCATCGTGGTGGGCCGCCTGGGATGCCGGCGGTTGGTTTCCGGCTTTTCCTGCCTTTTCATACTGGAGTATGATTGCAGTATGACGACGAGGTTCACGATCAGTTTGCCCGACGAGGACGCTCGCGTCCTCGACGCGTACGTTCGTGACCACGGTCTGGGTGGCCGGTCGGCGGGGATTCGAGCCGCGGTTCGGATGCTCGGGGAGGTGGGTCTCGAGCGCGATTACGCGGCGGCTTTTGTCGAGGGTGGTGTCGACGACGACTGGGACGTCACTTCGGCAGATGGCGAATGATCCGCCGGGGTCAGGTGCACTGGGTTGATCTTGATCCGGCGCAGGGCAGTGAAGCGGCCAAGCGTCGACCCGCTGTTGTGGTGAGTAATGATCGCGCCAATGCGACCGCGGAGCGGCTCGGTCAGGGGGTGGTCACTGTGGTGCCGTTGACGAGTAACACGGCACATGTGTTCGCGTTTCAGGTTCTCGTCGAACCTGACGAATCGGGTATGCCGCGTGAGTCGAAGGCTCAAGCGGAACAGGTTCGTTCGGTTTCGGTGCGTCGTCTCGACGGTGACCCGGTCGGGAAGCTTTCGACGAGAACGCTTGCTGCGCTCGAGGAAGCTTTGCGGCTGCATCTCGATCTTCTCTGAGTCGCGTCCCTGCGGTCGGTCTGACGGGTTCATCAGGTGGGGCACCCGTCGCACTTTCGCGGCGGCCGTTCCGATCCCGCCGCGCGGCCCTGCCCACGGTGAACTCGGAGAAATCCGCGAGAGGCGCACCGCTCTCAACACTTTTCTCTTCTCGCGGGCCCCGGTCTGGGAGGGGACCGTGACAACCCGTCAAGGACCGACGTCGGTGACCGCGTTGGCGATGAGCGGCCTTCCCGCGGGTGCAGACCGCCAGCATCGATGCTGTGGTGTGCCCGGGCAGCGTGATCGCAGTCGCGGTTCTCCTAGCTCACGATGAATGTCGCAGCGCTGCGCCGTGCGCCTGCTTCGCGGCGCGCACCGAGATCCGGTCGGGAGCGACGTGCTTCGGAGCCGCCGTGAGCCAGGATGTGCCGTCCCCGTTCGCCAGGAGCAGTTGCGCATCCCGTCGTCCCAGGCCGATTGCGGCGTCGATGAAGGCGCCGTCGAAGAGCAGGTAGCTGAGGAGGACTGATCCTGCGCCTTTCCTCTCACATGACGGTGCTCGCGGAGTCGCTGGGTACGTCGTGACGAGGGCGGGCAGTCGTGAAGGTGGAGAGGTAGTCGTCCGTGATCCTGACGGGCCGACCGAGGTGCCGGGTCCCGATAACGGTGAGCCTGTGGAAGTTGCCGAGAGCTGCATCGATGCCGGTGCGGGCTGGGACTGGGACGACTGGAAGGAACACCGGGGCGACATGCTCGCCGGTGCCTCTCCGGCAGCCCGTGAGCCGATGCTCACATTGCTCGACGGTCCGCCGGCGGGGTCTATGTCCAGGACGAAGCCCCACCGGACCAAGCCTGGACGTAGGAGGTCGCCGCGAACCCTGCCACCGTGGTCGTGTTCGTCGGGGTCCGAGGCTATTGACGGAAGTGCCAGGTCCAAGCGATGATTTGGGTATCCCACCTGCGGTGGGGTGAGGGCCTGTCCCTCTGTTGGAGATCACTCATTGGGCAGCACCACAACGGTCGCTGTCGTCGCGTGTCCGCCAACAGAAAGGGGTTCACATGGCCCAACCCGAAATTCTCGTCTCGATCGCCTTGGTGATTGCCGCCTGCTTCGTCTTCTTCGTGACGGCCTGCCTGGTCACCGCCGTCCTCATCGTTATCCTCACCGGCAGCACCGCCGGTCTCCGCGACTTTGCGAAGGTGATCGTCGCCCTCGGCCGGGTGATCCGGTTCTGGTTCCGGTTCGGCAACTGACCCGCGCGAGGCTTCACACGCGAGGACAGTCCCCGGCCTCGGGCCGGGGACTGTCCGCATTCGAATTTTCGCCTATCCGTGTTGCCGCGTAGCCGTTCCGGGTTCTCATGTGCGTCGGATGGTCACGGGCGTCATCGTCGACTGCGTTCGCGGCGAGCCGATGGAGATGTCATCCGGGTGGATCACCTGGTGGACATGCGGGCCGGCGATCTCGTGCAGGTCATGTCCCAGCAGGGTGGCGAACGTCGGATTGACGTCGAGCAGGCGCTACTGGTCGGCGTGAGCATCGGAATAGGACTGCGCGCCAACAGGAACCGGTATCTTTCACCGTTCAGCGCGCCGTCGTCCGCCGGGGCCGGTGTGCCGGATGTTCGGGCTCCGCATTTGTCGGTGGCTGGTTCAGCCCGCGCGGCGACGGCGGGGCAGGTTCGCCATCAGGGTGTCCCATTCGCCGAACCGGTCCGGTTCCCGGTCGCGCTGGTGCGGGGGCGGTCCCAGCGAGGACGTCATGGCGGCGGCAGGCGATGCATGTCCGGGTCGACGCGCCCAAGGGGGGCCGGCGAGCGGCCGGGCGCCATCGCTATCAGCTGATCGGTGACGCCCGGTGACGGGAGGGAGTCGCCCCGCAGATGATGCTCGAGGTCGATTTTTCGGCGGCCGCGGGCGTGTCCGAGCCTCACGGACCGAGTGGTCCTGGCGGCGTGCCGTGGTCAGTGGCCGGTGAGGGTGCGGTCGGTGTCGATGTGGACGTCGAGGTGGACGCCGACCTTGCTGCCGAGGTTGACCAGGGCGTCGAGGGAGAACTTGCTCAGTTTGCCGCGGTGCAGGTCCGAGATCCGCGGTTGGGTGACGCCGAGGTTGTCGGCGGCCACGGCCTGGGACCAGCCGAAACGGTCGATCTGTGCGCGTATCGCGGTCATCAGGTCGGCGCGCAACTGCCGGTTGTAGGCCTCGCCGGGGGTGTCACTGATCGCCTCCCACACGGAGGTGGTTTCGGTGATGTCTTTGTCGGTCATGATCTCTCCTGTGCGTACGCCTGGGCTGCCTTGTAGCGGCGTCGGCCGAGGTCGATGTCTGCTTTCGAGGTCTTCTGTGTCTTTTTGTGGAAGCAGTGCAGCACGTAGATCGCCTCGCCGAACTGGGCGACGTAGAACGTTCGGAAGGCGCCGTCCGGAGTGCGGACCCGGATCTCGCGGCATCCGGGCCCGACATCCTTCATCGGTTTCCAGTCGTCCGGATCGAGCCCCTGTTGGGCCCGGCCGAGTTGGTAGCCGAGATCGTCCTGTGCGGCGGCGGGCAGATCGCGCAGGTCGTCGAGTGCGCTACCCACCTATCGGATCGGTTTCTCGTCACCTCGGTTCACCTCCCCAGGTTATATCAGTACGAATATATGCTGTTGTGTGAGGTGGAGGCCCGAAGGTGTTGCGCGTCGTTGAAGGTGACGGCGTCATTGAGGTTGACGACGATGCGGTGCGAGAACGCCCCGCTCGGGGGTGGTGAGCGGGGCCGTGGTGGGCGTGGTGACGGGGTGGTCGTCAGGTTGACGCGGTGGTGGTCGGGTTGATGGGGGTCGGGTTCAGTCCGCGGCGATCTCGCTGCCGATGGCGTGGTCGGCGGCGAAGGCGGCGGTAAGCGCGTGCAATGCGAGGTCGTTCACCGCGCGCGGGTGTCCGCGTGAGGCGCCCACGGATGAGCCCGATCGCGTCGTCGGAGAACAGGGTCTCGTCGCGGCCGGCGATGCGACAGTGGTGGCGGATGTAGTCGGCGGTGTCGGCTGCGCTCATCCCGGCGATCGTGTAGCGCACGGCGATGCGCTGGTCCAGCGCGGCGAGCACACCGAGGCGGAGGCGGTGCCGCAGGGTAGGTTGGCCGACCAGCACGACCGCGAACGGGGACCCGGAGAGTCCCGCTCGTGGTTGGTGAGCAGGCGGATCGCTTCGAGCTGGTGGTTTCCGATGCGTTGCTGCTTCTGGTTCATGAACTGAAATCGAGATCTCTTCCGCAGCAAAGTAATACACGACAGCAGCATCTGTGTCGACTGCCGCTCGATCGGGCACGGACGTGGCCTCGATCGCAGAGATCGTCGGTGCGGCGCGGGCGATCCTGGTCACGACGAGGCGGAGGCGCTGAACGCCGTCCTGGCGGGCGGTGGGCCCCGGCACGCCCGCAGGGCCGTGTTCCGGCTCCCAGGCACGCCCCCAGCGGCGAGCCCGGCCGGTTCCTGATCCGGCCCCGATCCGGTCATGATCAGGACTCCGGGAGCGCAGGCAGAACCTGGACCGGGAACCGGCACGGCAGTATCAGCGGCATGATGGAGATGCTGCCGTGGCCTGCGTGCGTGATGCGGGGGTGTGGTCCTGCTGCTCGTGGGGTGCAGTGATCGCTCGATCAGCGGCACGAGCGGATAGGTGCAGACGCGGGAGCTTCCCGATCGGTGGAGCACAATGGGGTGCCATGGACGATGTGGAGTTGGTCGAGCAGGTGCGGCGGCGGTGGGAGCAGGGTGTCCCGCCGAAGGTGATCGCGCGTGCTCTGGGCGTGCGGCCGTCGGTGGTGGCGCCGTTGGTGCGCCGAATCGCTGCCGAGGCGCAGGCGTCCCGAGGATTGGGGCGGGTGCTGGGGTGCTGGGTCAATTGCGGCTGGAGTGTCGGGCTGGGCCTCGAGGGTCATCCGGAGTGGGCGGAACTGGATGCTCCCGCCGGTGAGGTCGAAGGCTTCGCGCAGGTGTTGGTGGCACGAGAGGGGCGGCGTGGTCGGGCGACGCTGCGGGGCTACCTGGCCGACGTGCACTGCCTGGGGGTGAAGAACACCCGTGACCCCGAAACCATGGATGCGGGCAGGATCCCCACCGCCGTCCGCAGGTACTACGCGGCGTTCGACCGTCCTGCGGTGGAGATTCCGATCGAACTCGGCCGTGAACTGATCCTGGGGGCGGCGGCGTATGCGCGTGGGCTCGGTTTCGAGCCCGCGGATACGTTCGATGGTGATGCCGCCGCGTTCCTGGGTGAGTGGGACGGGTCGGGTCGGATCGAGTTCGGGAGGGACGGTCAGCCGTTCTACCTCAACGGGCCCTACGACAATCCGGCTGCTGTCATTGCGACCCTCGAGCGGTCCGTGGGTGCGGGGAACTTCCACGTCTCGGTGGCCGCGGGACCGATGTGATTGTCGCGGACAAACCCGACGTCGAGGGGCACGCCCGACTCCATGGGCGGTGAGCCGAGCAACAGCACACACCGGCACGCGTACGGGAAGCGCCGCGACCAGCCGGACACCACAGACGGACCGGCATCGGTGTTCGATGGGATCGTGGTGGGCGAGCGGGTCGATGTTCGCCTGTCGGCTTCACCGCAGGTGGCGCCCCGTACGGGTGTTTCGAGGGCGAGTCGGACGACGGCGCATTCGACGGTGTCGCCGCCGATCCGTTCGGCTGGCTCCGGCACCCGGCCCCGGGGCCGGTGGGCCCATCCTGTCCGGCCCGCTCGACTCGACCCCGGGGCCGGTGGGCCCATCCTGTCCGGCCCGCTCGACTCGACCCCGGGCGGTCATACATGTGCGCTCTCGACGCCGGCACCCACATGTCGAGTGTGGCGGTGCCGAACGTGCATGCCGAGACCGGATTTCGGTTGTGCTGGCGTGTCTCTCGGACCTGTCTCCGGATCCAAACCGGCCGCGAATACCCGCACGGTAACCGGCTACTACAGGGCAGTCGGCCCACCGCGTTTCGAGCTGATCGTCAAAGGAATGCCGACGAACGGCCAGGACAGTCGGCGGAGGTTGCTTCGATCACCGCACTGGCCGAGCATGCCGATCTGCCAGAGACAGTGCGGAATCTCAGAACGGTGGCGGATCCGCCACGTCACCGCCAAACGTTCTCCCAGAGGTGCGCGATCGGCTATCGCTGTACGGCGCGCTGCGTCACACGGATGCCCTCGCCGGCGAGGAACTCACGGGCACGACCCAGTTGGCGGTCGGCGGCGAAGATGTACCACTGATCGGCGAGGCTCTCCCGGTGGACCAGGTCGCGGAACCGGCCGAACGCGCCCCTGCCCTCGATCGCCCGCTCCAGCCGCTCCCGCAGCGCCGCATCATGGCACCGCCCGGCGAAGGCCGCCATGTCACGCCAACCGTCCCGCGAGCCGGTGCGGTCGAACCGGAGCCACCGGTCGGGTTCGGCCTCCACGTCGACGGCGGCGTCCTCCCCAACCATCGCCGGGTCGGTGCTGCTGTCGTCGTACACCTCCCCGGTGCGCAGGTCGACGTAGCCACCGGTCGACATGCCCGGATCCCCCTCCAGCTCGCTACCGAGCATCTCGAGGTCGACCGGCACCACCCGTCCCGTCAGCGGCTCGCCGCGCAGGCACGCGAGCAGATCCTCGGCCAGCACCCCGTCACCCGTGCCGCCGCGCCACGTCAGCCGGTTGATGACCGACACCGCCACCGGCTCGGCCTGCTCCCGTCGCTGCTGCAGTGCCATCGGCATGCCGGCCCCCACCTGTTGCAGCGCGTCGTCGACG
The DNA here is from genome assembly GCF_030056875.1 of Rhodococcus sp. IEGM 1351. Taxonomy (NCBI): domain Bacteria; kingdom Bacillati; phylum Actinomycetota; class Actinomycetes; order Mycobacteriales; family Nocardiaceae; genus Rhodococcus; species Rhodococcus sp. IEGM 1351. The sequence goes on from NZ_JASHKU010000031.1 coordinate 23,860, forward strand.
TCACGCCCGCGCACCGCGGCGAGAAAGCGGACGGCATCTGCTGTCGCGATAGCGGCGCGCAGCTCGGACACCTCGAGCGCGGGCACCTGCTCCCGTGCGGGCCACGCGTGCAGCAGCATCGGATGCGGCTGGGGTGGTCTGCGCGGCGCCCGGCCTTCCCCGTCGTCGCCATTCCACCGGCGCCCGTACTGATCCGGAATGCTGCCCCAGCCCCAGTACGGCAGGGGGTTGCCGGGGGCGATGCCCAATACCTGGATAGGGTCGACCTTCTCCCTCCCGACCACACAGCGGTGCGTCCAGTCATCGCCCAGGTCGAAGGTGAACTGGAACTCCACACCCAGCCCCAGCAGCCGGGCGACCTTCGCCGACTCGATGTCCACCGGCTCGGTGATCGGCCCACCGACCGACTCCACCATCTCGGCGCCGGTCTCGGTGTCGGTGACCACTCGTCCATCGGCAAGGGTGAACATCGACAGATGAGAGCGGTCCCACCGGGCGAAGCCGTCGTTGATCGCATTCGCAAGGTCCATGAAGGTATGCGACGGTCCGACCGCGAAGACGCGGCCGGGCCACGGCCACAATTCCTCGCCGCGCCCGCCGAGCAGCTCCACCGTCACCGACAACCACGTTCGTGCCATTATCCGAGGATGGCATGCGGGCCGCGGCGCCGCCCGGCCGCAGCCGCAAACACAGACCACACCGCCGTGCCACGTGTGTCTGTGACCCATCGGCGTGGCCCACGGTCGGGCGTGTTGGGCGGCGAAAGGAGTGGATGTCTTGCTCTGCCGAACTCGGCGCCGATTTGAGAATCGCGGCGACCACGCGGCCGCTGCCGCTCGACCGTCGCCGGCCGCGCGGTAGGTCTGGGTCAGTGCCAGGAGTTCCACCAGAGGACTATGGGCACCAGCGAAGGGTTGCCACACCATCGAGCTGTCTCCCAAGCCGTACGGCGGGATCGGAATCACGTCATCACCTCCTGGTCGTGATCGGGGCTGGTGTCGGGGTGATCGGTCGATGGTTACTCCCATCGGGTGGCGTTCCATGCGTCCGTGCAGAGGAAGAGCCTGTTCTGCTTCTTTTTGGTGATTTCGGTGAGGATGTTTTCGTCGACGAGTTTTTTTGATGGCGGTGTTGGTGGCTTGGAAGGTTTTCCCGGTGAGGGTGGCTGCGGTGTTGACGTCGATCACGGGGTAGCCGATGAGCCATTCGGCGATTTCGATGGCTGAGCCGCGCAGGCCTTGTTCGCGGAGTCCGAGGATCATGGTGTCGCGGATTTTCATCAGTCGCTGGATGCGTTCGAGGCCTTCTTTGGCTTGTTCGGCCACGGCGGTGGAGAAGAACTCGATCCATGGGTTGTAGTCGCCGGTGATGGTGGTGTTGAGGAGGCCGTCTTGGTATTCGTCGCGTCGGGCTTCGAGCCAGGGTGCGATGTTGAGGATCGGCCATCGCAGTTCGCCGGCTTTCATCGGTTGGAGGAGTGTGATCAGGCGGCCCAGTCGGCCGTTGCCGTCGCCGTAGGGGTGCAGGGTAGATTTCTTGAACCTATCCCGCTGCACTCGCGAAAGCTTGAATGAACGGAACCCTCGTTCAAGCAAAACGCCTATTGCTTGAATCGCACCGGCGCACGTTGTAGCCGGCACCCGACCCGCGGGGTGCGGGCCGTCTTCGTTGTGATCCCGTTGTGACCTGATGTGATGGCATGTCCCGGGTCACCCGCCCGGACAGGTCGAGGAGCAGGACGGTGGCGCCTGGACCCTCGCCTGGGGTGCCCCGGGTCGTGAGGGGCGCCGAACGTAGTTGTGATGTGGGGTGCCGGCGGGCACCAGCGTGCCCGGTGTCGAGCATGTCTTGAAAGTTGTTGTATTTCAATATATTTTGCTAACAGGTTGGTGAACAGTGCTTTCCGTTGAGGATGCACAACCGATCGCCGTCCCGCCGTTGTGGTGGATCTTGTGGATCTGAACGCCTTTGACGGGAAGGTGTCGAGGATCGGTTGCACACTGGTCTCCTGCGATTGGGGAGGAATGCACCCCGGGACTGCCACGGTGGTCACGGTGGATCGTCGGGGACCGCCCACAGGCCCGAGCCGGACCGTCGGCCGGTGTGGGGGATCAGTGCCCGGAGCCGGGCGGCGTCGTCGCGCAGTGCCTTCTGCAGGTGGGGTCGGACGTCCTCGGCGACGTCTGGTGGGAGTGGGCAGCCTTGGTGTACGAGGTCGGCGGTGTTCTCGATGAGCCGCGCCGCTCGCATGAGGAGGGGCTCCGGCACAAAGACGGTGGGGAGGTCGCCGTCGTGGTCTCGGGTCAGGACGCCGAGGGTGGAGATCAGTGCCATCGCCGTTGCCGGCTCGTCGGGACCGGTGTTGGCGCCGGCGAGGGCGGCGACTTCGACGAGGGCGGCGATCGTCGCACCGAGGGTGGGCAGGGGCATGGCGATGGTGCGGGGCAGTGTCAGCAGGTCGGCGCCGGGTGCCTCGTCTTTGATGCTCAGGGCCAGTTCACGGGCGAGGGTGCGCAGGGTGTGATGGTCGAAGTACCGGCGGGCGGTGCGTTCGGTGATGCGCATCTGCTCCGCTACGGCAGCGACTCGGTCGGCGAGCAGGTCCTCGAGTCGGTCGGTGGGGACGGTCAGACCGATTCGTGCCAGCTCCTCACCGAGGATGGACGCCGTCGTGCTCACCCACGATGATGGTCGCGGCATCGAGGCCTCCTGATCCGAGCGTTCCACCACACCTGGTCTGTCTACCAGTCCGCCCGCGGTGGCGGCGGCAGGCGACGGGAAACGTCAGGACCCGGACCCGGACCACCCCGCGGTCCGCTCCAGCCCGAGGTACGGGTGCGCCGGGGGAGGTCACCGATCGGTCGAGGCACCATTCGCTGGATCAGCTCTGGTGCCGTGCCGCCGGTGTCGGATCGTACGTTGTAGTTTCCGGCCTGAGCTGGCGTGGGAAAGCGGGGAACTCCTCCAGCCAAAATGGTATAGTTTCTATACATGTCTGGGTTTGAGTTCGATCCGAACAAGAGCGAAGCGAACCTGGCCAAGCACGGCATCGATTTTCTGTCGGCGCAGGCATTGTGGCGAGATCCTCACCGGCTCGAGGTGCCCGCGAGAACTACGAATGAGCCGAGGTGGCTGGTGATCGGTGTGATTGACGGAAAATGGTGGTCCGCGGTGGTGACCTATCGTGCGGACCGGACCCGGATCATCTCGGTTCGGCGCTCACGTGATGGAGAGGTGGCGCTTTATGAGAGCTGACGAGTTCGACGAGCGTTTTGATGCCGGCGAGGACGTGACGTTCGCGCTCGATACGGCCAGGGCCCGGCGGCCGGGTGAGGAGCAGCGGCGTGTCAATGTCGACTTCCCGGCGTGGATGATCGCTGAGTTGGATCGTGAGGCGACTCGTCTCGGGGTTACCCGGCAGTCGCTGATCAAGGTGTGGATCGCCGAGAGGCTCGAACGCAACGGCTCAAGGGTCGCCTGATCCTGCCGCGGTGGCGTGGCGGTACGGAGGGCTCCATCCGTGGACTCGGCTCGGTGGTCTCGGTGTGGGGGCGGTAGTTCCGTCGCCGCGAGTTGGCCCCCATATGGGCGAAGGCGCCTATGTCGGTGCGCATTTCGATTCCTGGTCGAGCACCGGCGCCCGGGGGGGAGTCGGATCGGTTCACCGCGGATGATCTGGTTGCGGCGGGTGTTTGTGTCGGTGCAGGTCCCGCCGAGGGCGCCGCGGGCGATCCTGGGCACCGAAGGCGGAGGCGCTGCGCGCCGACGACGCGGCGTTGCATCACCGGTTGCTGTCGATCCGCGACGCCGCCGGCCTCCCCGAGGAGATCTCCGTACTGCGCGTCTTCGACGTGATCATCTGGATGGACGGCAAGAACCGCGGCCGGGGCATCGGCTCTGACCTGGAAAGATGACACGTCCCACTGTGGCGGTGCAGTAGTTGCAGACGGCCTCGGAATGACCACCCGTCAGAGCGTGCTGAAGGCTCTGCTCTTCGGTCATCGGAAGGCCAAACTTCCACATTGGTGTTTTAATTTGGAACAAGATGGGGAAGGAGGGCGAGTATGACCGTCACCGACACCAGAACCGCGCTTACTGCCAACTCCGCCCGAGAACATCTCGTGCGCCTGGACCGTCTGCGGTTGATCGGCAAGGCGCAGGACGAGGGCTACACGTTGCGGGAGATCGCGGACCTTCTCGAAATCTCGGCCACTCAAGTCCACCGGCTCGCGCAACGCGTTCTGCAGCAGCCTGATGAACTCGCGGAAACCCCGCAGGAGGTTATTTACCAGCGTTCGGCCGGTGTGATCACCGATGCTGAAATGCTGGACAGGCTGGTGCACTGGAACTACACGTTCGGTTACGTGCCCACTGAAGGGGGCCAGCCGATGGACGCTTACGCCAAGGGCAGCTGGGACGACATCCGGCGTGCGTACCGGCGAGGTCTGCTCAGTGAGGACGAGTGGGAGGTCCTGTTCGATTGCACGCGGGGAGCGCGAGAGGCGCAGCGCGCTAAGGCTCGAGGGCGAGCGTGATCGCAGACCCGCTGCGCGCGGTGGTCTCTCGTCAGTTAGTGCATCTCAGCCAAATAGGGCAGCCGTTGCATTTTGCAAGCGGCCTGAGCACCGCTGCCCTGTTATGAGGGTGATCGTTATAGGGACCGGACGTTGCGGGAGGTCATCGAGTGGTACCTCGACCTGGCAGAGCCGGATCGTGACGGGCAATGCGCTGCGATAATCTCTGCGGGTCCCCCGGGTGCCGGCAAGTCCACTGCCCTACGCGAGCGTGGTCTGGTCGACGGTAGCTACCGATATCTCGACGCGGACCGCGTCAAGGATGAACTCTTGCGCCGCGCAATCAGCGATGGTCACTATGCGGAGCTCCTGTCGACGGTGCTCGCCGATTCGCATCCGATAGCCCCCCGGGAACTCGCGGCCTTGGTCCACGCCGAATCCACGGAAGTCATCGACGACGTCCGCGAAGTGTGCCTGCAGCGACGCGAGAACGTCGTCATCGAAGGTACGTTGCAGTGGGGTCCGCTCGGAGACATCCTCATGGCCCAACTCAGTGAGCATGCGTACACCGATGTTCGCATTGTCGACGTCGAAGTACCGGCATCGGTAGCCCACGAGCAGGCGGTGCTTCGGTGGTGGGAGGGCCGGCGCAAAGGAATCAGCGGACAGGACTGGATGGGAGGTAGGTTCACGCCGCCCGCGGCGATCGACATTCTCTATGAGAATGGTCCGGTGAGCCGTTGCGCAGCCCACGCCCGCGCTGCGTTCGAAAGTTCTCTCGCAGCGTCGATTACGCAGGTCACCCTTATCCACATCGATCCGAGACTCGGCGACGAGCCGCTGGTCTCTCGGCGCATTGAGGGCAAGCTGGTCGAGTAAGGAGACCCTGTCTGCCGTGGCGAGCATGATCAGCGTGGCCGAGCGGGGAATGTAGGAGAGTGGGGGCGTACAACGGCAATCCGGCGAACATTGACACCATCGCGGCGGGGACACCGGTGTGGCGGGTGCGCTGGACGTCATCGGCATATCCTCCGAATGCGTTTGGGCCGCATCAACATCGCACCCTGGATCGATGCACGCACCCTCGATACCCGCACGTCTGCCATTCCGGCGCAGGGGCGTTTCGAGCCGGTCCACGACCGGGCCGTGTGCCCGGGTGGGGCCGCGCTGGGCGGTTACCTGTATCTCGGGCTGTCCGTGGGTGCGGTGGTCGCCGAAGGCATCCTGCGTGGCCAGGACATCCCACCGGACTTGATCATCCGAAAGCGGCTCTTGGCGGGGAAGTCCTTGGCGCAACTCGTGGTGTGCGACGACGTCGCAGTCCTGGACGTGTCGGACGGGAATGCCCGGTCGCAGTCGGGCAACGGCTAAATAGGTCTATTGAACTGCACTTATTGCGTTATATAGTCGCAGGTGCGACCATATGCGTATGGGTGAGATGTCGGTGTCGGCGGCGGCTGCCGAGCTGGGCGTGTCCGGCCGGCAGGTCACTCGTCTCGCGCGGGCGGGGGAGTTGGTGGTCACGCGGGAGGTGGGGAAGGCGTTGTTGTTGGATGCGGGGTCGGTGCACCGTGTGGCGCAGGCGGGCCGCCATCGGGGTCGGCCGTGGAACGGGGATGTGGCGTGGGCGGCGTTGGCGATGTTGTCTGGTGTGGGGGTGGATTGGATTTCTCGGTCGCAGGTGAGTCGTTTGAGGCATCGGCTGCGCCGGGCGAGCGCGACCGAGGTGGCGTTTCTTGCCCGCCGGCGCGCGCGGGTGCACCGGATGCGGGGGTGGGGTGATGATCTGAACACTCTTGTCACCGGCGGGTACGTGGCGGCCACCGGGGTCAGTGCGCTGACCCATGTTCCGGGGGTGGCGGGCCGGTTCGGTTTGTCGGGAAGGGCTGGTGGTGCGGTGGACGGGTATGTGGTCGGCGACGACCTCGACGGTGTGATCGATACCTTCGGTTTGGTGGCGGACGGTGAGGGGGACGTGACGTTGCGGGTGGTCACTGCGCTGGACCGGTTTTTCACGACGACGACGTTGCCGGTGGCGACTGTTGCGGTGGATTTGATGGAGTCGCTCGACACCCGGGAGCGCAGCGCCGGGGCGCGGGTGCTGGGGGAGTTGCTCGATGATTTCCGGTGAGCGGCCGGTGTGGACGGTGCAGGCACCGGTCGGTGGGTGGGGGCCGCCGTGGCCGCAGGCCGCCGAGATCGCCCAGATGATTCCGTCCGAGCAGTGGACGTTGATCGGCGGGTTGATGGTTCAGCTTCATGCGGTCCGCGCGGGTGTGCCGCCGACCCGGGCGACGGTCGATGTCGACATGATTCTGCATGTGGAGACCGGTGCCGCGACGTTCGGCGGTGTCCGTGCCCGGCTCGAGCAGCTCGGATACGAGTTGCAGATGCCGGTGAGGGGGCGGGTGCACCGGTTCGTACGTTCGGGTGGTGTCGAGCAGGTCGATGTGATGGTCGCCGACCACCTGGCACCCCGGTATCGGCCGAGGGTGTCGGGACGTGAGGTGTTCGCCGTTCCTGCGGGCACGTCCGCGTTGCGCAAGACGGTGGACTGCCTGATCGAGATCGATGGGGTGTCAACCAAGTTGAGTGTGCCCGATATCCTGGGGGCGTTGGTGCTCAAGGGCGCAGCCTACCTGGAAGATCCCCGCGATCGGGGGCGTCATCTCGACGATGCCGTGGTGTTGGCGTGCGCCATCGAGAACCCCATGGCCGATCGGGCACGGATGAGGGGAAGCGATCGCGGCAGAGTCCGAGCCCTGGCCGAGGTGTTAGTCGATCCGGATCATCGGTCGTGGCTGGTGATGCCCGAGCAGCGCCGGAGACGAGGACGTGATGCGTTGCTACTGCTGGTTCAGGAGCCGAGAACGAGAGCTCCTCTGCAGCAACGGAATACACGATAATGAGACACTTTGTCGACTGCCGCTCTACCGGGCGCGGACGTGGCGTAGATCGCAGGTTCCCCCGACGGCGGTGCGGGGCGATCCTGCACACCGAGGCGGAGGCGCTGAGCGCGCTTCTGGCGGCGGTGGGACCGGATCGGGGCCCGGTTCGATGAACCGGACCCGCTGACCCCTGGGCGGCCCGCCTGGGACCTGGAAATCGCCCTGTGGGCGCTGCCGGGGATCGGGCGGACGAAGGCGACGGACCTGATCGCCCGCAAACGCCTCCTGCTGTACCCGATCTTCGGTTTCGGTCGTGAGTCAGGTCCTGGGCACCGCCCGGGCACATCTGAACTCGGTCCGGGAGGCGTTGCGCGCCGACGACGGGGCGTTGCATCACCGGTTGCTGTCGATCCGGGAGGAGGCCGGCCTCCCCGAGGAGATCTCCGCGCTCCGCGTGTTCGATGTGATCGCGTGGATGGACGGGGAGAAGTCGCGGCCTGGGCGAGCGCTCTGACCTGGGAAGGTGACACGTCCGGGTGGGGTCTTCGGCAGGTGCAGGAGGATGATGGGTATGCGGATGAAGTTTCATGAGCAGCTCGACGAGCTGACGGACCGTTTGGCGTCGATGTGCCGGCTGGCCGGGGATGCGGTGCAGGCGGCGACCGAGGCCCTGGTGCTGGCGGACCTGCCCCTGGCGGAGCGGGTGTTCGACCTGAACGATCAGATCGAGGAACTGCGCGGTCCGTGTGAGGACCTGGCGATGGCGCTGTTGGCGTTGCAGGGCCCGGTGGCGCGTGATCTGCGTCAGGTGGTCACCGGTGTGCACCTGGTGGCGGATCTGAGCCGGATGGGCGGGCTCGTGCAGCATGTGGCCGAAAGCGTCCGCCGCCGTCATCCCGAGCACGTCGCTTCCGGTGAGGCGGAGGAATTGCTCTCCGAGATGGGGCGGGTGGCGGCCGAGTTGGCCGGCCTCGCCGAACGGGTTCTGCGCACGCACGATCCCGAACTGGCCGCTGAGCTCGGTAGGCGCGATGACGAGCTCGACGATCTGCATCGACGGCTGCTCACCTTGATCGAGGATCCGGCCTGGACCGGCAGCATCCCGGCCGCGGTCGATGTGACCTTGTTGGGGCGTTTCTACGAGCGCTTCGGTGACCATGCCGTGGTGGTCGGGCGCCGGGTGATTTTCCTCGTCACCGGGGAACAGATGACCCCGTAGGTCGTCGCCGTCACGGGCCGCATCGCCGCCGATCCGAGTGTGGACTTCGCCCTGCCCGTTGGTGTGCGCGTTCGTGCCGATGGCGGCAATGGTGGTGTGGTTCTTCATGTCGATGGCGCTGTTCTTCACCCCCCGACCGAACCTGCTATTCGGGTTGTTCGGTGTCGCGGGCGGCGGTGATGCGGTCGTGGACCGGAGGTTTCGAGGTTTGTGCGGTGGTGCGGGCGGCGGCGTGGGCGCGGGTGTATTCGTCGTCGCTGAGCCGATGGGGTGCGGGGGTCTGGTGTGGGCCTGTGGGCGAGTTCGCGTCTGGGGTGATGCACCGTGGGTTTTCGTGCCGGCCGAGGCCCGGTCGCAAGCATCCGCTCCCCGGAGCCTGGTGGGGGCAGGTCAGGTTCGGCGACGCTCGGCTGGCCTGGGTGGCGTGCTTGGTGCTTCGGTAGGAACATTCTGCGGCACAATGAATGTCGGTGGCGGTGTGCTTGGGTTCGGGGGGTGGGGGCGTGTCAGGGGGCGAGGGTGTGTCCGCTTCCGGTGGTTTTGGCTTGGTACATGGCGGCGTCGGCGCGTCGGATGAGCGTTACTCGGGTGTCTTCCGGTCGGGCGAGGGCGATGCCGACGCTGGCGGTGTAGCGAAGTTCGCGTCCGGGCGAGTCGGGTCCGATGTGCAGTTCGGTGATGCGGGTGGCGAGGGTGATGGCCTCGGTGGTGGTGGTGTCGGGGCAGACGATGAGGAATTCGTCGCCGCCGATCCGGGCGACGGTGTCGGTGGGGCGTATGACCGATTGCAGTTGTTCGGCCAGCCGGATGAGGGCGTCGTCGCCGACGGCGTGGCCGAGCCGGTCGTTGAGGGTTTTGAACTCGTCGAGGTCGATCAGCAGCGCCGCCACCGTGCGCCCGCTTCCGCGTGCGGTGTCCAGGGCGGCGTCGATCTGCTGATGCGCCAGGGCGCGGTTGGGTAGCCCGGTCAGTGAATCGTGCAGGCTCAGATGCCGCAGCGCGTCTTCTGCCTCGATGCGCCGGATCGCCGCGGCCAGTACGGCGGTCACCGAGCGCAGGAACATCACCTCCCGGTCGGAGTAGTCGCGGGGGCGGGCACTGTGTGCGGTGAGCACTCCCCACACCGTCTCGGCGCCGATGGGAACGCAGACCCCGCTCCGTAGCCCCCGGGAATTCATGGCGTCGGTGGCGAACCGGTGCTCGCCGTACCGGTCGGGGCAGATGATGATCTGATCGGTGGCGGCCGCGTATCCGGGCTGGGAATCGGTACCGGGGGCGAAGGTGTCCGGGACGGGTGGTTGACCGCGGTAGGCGAGCACCCGCAACGCACCGCCCGGCTCCTCGGCCCGGGCGACCGAGGCACAGTTGACTCCGACCAACGCGGCGGCTGCGTCCGCCGCGGCGACGAGGACGTGGTCGAGGTCGCCGTCGACGGCGAGCTGACTCAGGTCGGCGAGGGCGCGTTGTTCGCGGACCCGGTACGCGGCTGCCTCCAACGCGGTGTGCAGGCGCTGTTCGTGCTCCTGGGCGGTGCGCAGGTCCTGGGCGATGCAGGCGATCACCGCAGGGCGCTGGTCCTGCGTGTGCTCGATCACGTAGGTGGACAGGGTCACCGGGATCGGTTCACCGGTCAGGAAATGCCGGAACTCCGACCGGCCCTCCCATCGGCCCTGTTCGAGCAGGGCTGATTCCATGTCGGGGGCCTGGATGAATCCGACGTCGGTGAAGAATTCCGGTGCCCAGCGGGCGGCGACGGCCGCCTCGTCGGTCAGTCCCATCAGCTGCATTCCGGCGGGGTTGAGGTAGCGCAGGCGTCCGGTGTCGTAGTCGGCGAGTGCGACCATGTTCTGGGCTTCCTCGATCGCCGACAGCAACATGCGGGCTTCCGCTGTTTCCGGTTTCATCCTGGCCGTCCTCCCAGCCTCGATGTGCGGCGCCGCCGTGGTGTACACCCTTGCAGGTCGAGCCTTCGCATTGCTTGTGATGAGTCGAGTGAACACCGACAGATCCGATCAGTCGATGGCCGATGCGTCCAGATCGCGGGTGCACCGTCCCTCGCTTGCATCGTGACGGCGCCGGTGGTCGGGTCCAGTTACGTTTTCGGGTTCGGCGTTCGGGGCCCGTCCATTCCCGCACCGCCGCCTACGTCCGCGGCAGATTCGGCCGAACATCCGGACGATCGGGCTATTTCAGGAGCAGCAGGGTGAGCAACACGCACCGCTCTCCGACACCTCTTGTTTCGACATACGTCGATATTGACAGAGGTCGAATCAGGAGGAAAACCCAACAGGCGAACCGATGCCCGGCCGAAGACCGGGGCGGCGCCTCCAACTGGCCTCGATGCTTGTAGTACCGCAGCGTCTTCCGCATTCGCTCCGGCGCGGGCGGCGACCTCCCAGTGGTACGCATGCCGCCATTCTCAAACTCTGCGGCGAAGGCGGTGAGTTCCGCGATCCTGGGACCCGCTGCCGGTGACCGAGGGCCAATGCGGGCTACCGCTTGCGTGCGGTGACGAGCAGGTACTCGGCCTCGTAGAGTGTCCGACCGGGCGCATCGGCCCGATTCCATGCGGTGAGGAACTGCAGGAAATCCTCCTCGAGGTTCGCGATCCGATCCGGGTCCGCGGCGTTGTGGTGGTACACGGCGATCGTCGGGCCATAGTTGCGTTTCCAGAACTCCCGGAATTCGGTCGGGTCTGCGAAGCGGTCGATCACGAGCGACTGGCGGTGCGCGTCAAGCGCGCGCACCCGGTCGCCGAACAGGTCGCGGACGTGTTGCTCGTCGCCCCACAACGGCGGCGGGGTCGCACCGCGCGGCGGGGGCGGTGCGTAGGGTCCCATGGTCTTGAACAGGTTGCCGATCAGGCCCTGCGGTGTCCAGTTGATCATCGCGATGGTGCCGCCGGGCCGGCAGACTCGCAGCATCTCGTCGGCGGTCTGCCGATGGTGCGGCGCGAACATGGCTCCGACGACCGAGATGACGGCGTCGAAGCTGTCGTCGTCGAACGCCAACGCCTCTGCGTCGGCCTCGACCCAGTCCAGCTCGACGCCGCGCTGGGCGGCGATCGCTCGCCCGGCGACGAACAGTTCCGGCGTCAGGTCCGACGCGACGACGGTGGCGCCGCGTGCGGCAGCCGGGATCGCGGCGTTGCCGCTGCCGGCGGCCACGTCGAGCACCCGCTGGCCGGAGCGGATATCGGCTGCCTCCACGAGCACCTCGCCGAGGGTCGGGATCAGCTCGGCGGCGACGGTCGGGTAGTCGCCGGAGGCCCACAACGCCCGGTGCTTGGCCTTGAGCGCGCGGTCGGTGTCTGTATCGGGGGGAATGGTGGTCATGAAAGTGTCCTCGTACTCGATGTCGGGTGCCGGGATGTCGGCACACCTATAGACGCCGGTTGGTTCGGAAGGATGCACGCGAGGTGATCGGCATGGTCGCCTACGTGCGACTGATGCCTCGACTCGTTGCCGCGAACCGGGCCCCGCCAGCTCGCCCGAGTCGCTGGCGGAGTCCTCCTCAGGAAGCCTGACTGCGCGCTGTGGCACTCGGCTGAATGCGTCAGCCGAGTGTGAGCTGGGCGCGGTGGAAGTCGAAGTGCTTGCCCGGGTACCGGTACACCTGTTCGAGGGTCATGGTCTCGGTGAAGAACGGATCCCAGCGCACCGGGAACGCCATGCTGCGCCGCAGATTCGTCTCGGACTCCGTGGCCAGGGAGTGCTGCAGTTTGGCGATGACACGGTCGCAGTGCCGGCCCATCCGGCGGCGGTCGAACACCGTGGCCGCCGCGCACGATCCCCAGTAGTTGATCTGGTGGAACACCGGTGTTCCGGCGTCCAGGGCTCGGGAGAATCCGCGGCCGATCGGGTCGGGCAGCCGGGAGACGACCCGGACCAGCACCAGCAGTCGGCGCACCACCATGTAGCCGAACACCATGTGGAACAGCAACTGTTCGTTGGTCCAGCGGGTGCCGTTCGAGCGGCGCTCGAAGTCCTCCGCCGTGGCGTGATCGAGGAGCTCATGCAGTGCCCACCGGGCGCGATCGAGGTCGGCGGCGATTGCGGCACGATCAACAGGTGGCGGCTCGGACATCATGTGCCCCAGGCGGTTCGAGGGGGACTATCCGGCCACTGGGGAGCGGCGTTCGAGGAAGACGGTGTCGCGCCAGATGCCGTCGAGTTGGGCGATGCGTTCGCGCACGCCGATGGTGCGGAATCCGGCGGAGTGGTGCAGGGCGATGCTGGCCCGGTTCTCCGGGAAGATCGAGGTCTGCAGCGTCCACACTCCGGCCTCGTCGGCGGCGATGACCTGGGTGCGCAGCAGGGCCTTGCCGACGCCGCGCCCGCGCATCCCGTCGGCGACGTAGATCGAGTTCTCGGCCACCCCCTGGTAGCAGTCCCGTCCGGAGGTCGGGGTCAGCGCGGCCCAGCCGACCACGACGTCGTCGATCTCGGCGACCCACCGATGCCCGGGCAGCCACTGTGCGTCCAGGGTGTCCCTGGTGGGGACTTCGGTGGTGAAGGTGGCGGTGCGGGTGGCGATGCCCTCGCCGTAGATCCGGCGCACCGTCTCCCAGTCCTGCTCGCGCATCGGGCGGACGGTCACGTCGTCGGGGAGGTCGTCCGGGCAGCACGGGCGCGGGGTGAGCACGCCCATTACCGCGTCGGCGGCGTGCGGGAGGCCGGTGCAGCAGGACGGGTTGACCACGACGACGGTGCTGGTGCCGTTCTTTTCGGCGGTGACGAAGCCGACGTCGGCGAGCTTGCGGACGTGGTGCGAGACGGTGGGCTGCCCGATCCCGAGTGCCTCGGCCAACTCACCGACGGTGATGCCCGCGGGATGGCTGGCGACCTGGTGCAGCAGCCGGACCCGGGTGGGGTCGGCCAGGCAGGCGAACCACCCGGCGTAGGTGGCCGCATCGTCCGGCGCCAGCGCATCCGCCTGATCGGCGCCGGGGGTGCGGAGGGCCGGCAGGTCCAGGGAAGTCATGGGTTCACTATATCGATATCCGTCGATGGTTGCATTCATCGACACATGTCGATACTCTCCCAACTTAGAGGATCGATGAACGTCGATGGAAGGATTTTCGAGATGAACACCTTGCCCGTAGTCGTCGTAGGGGCCGGACCGGTCGGCCTCGCCGCCGCCGCACAGCTGCGTGAACGAGGCCTGACGGCGCTGGTCTTCGAACGCGGGGAGAGCGCCGGTGCCGCGATCGCGGAGTGGAATCACGTGCGGCTGTTCTCCCGCTGGGGTGAACTGATCGACCCCGCCGCCCGCCGCATGCTCGAGACCATCGACTGGACCGCCCCGGACGACGACGCGTACCCAACCGGCCAGGACTGGACCGAGAACTACTTGCGGCCCCTTGCGGCCGCGCTCGGCGACGACATCGTGCAGCTGAACACCGAGGTGGTCGGGGTGGCCCGCCGCGGCCGCGACCGGGTCGTCGACGCCGGCCGCGACACCGAACCGCTGTCGGTGCACCTGCGCCGATCGGACGGCACCGAGGGCCGCATCGCCGCTCAGGCGGTCATCGACGCCTCCGGCACCTGGACCACCCCCAACCCCCTCGGCGGGGAGGGCCTGCCCGCCCTCGGCGAGCGCGACGCCGTCGATGTCATCGAGTACCGGGTCCCGAACCTCGCCGACGAGGCAGTGCGAGCGAGGTATGCGGGCAAGCACATCGTGATCGCCGGCAGCGGGCACTCAGCGATGACCGCCATCGTCGCTTTGGCCGACTTGGAGAAGCAGGCACCGGGCACCCGGATCAGCTGGGTGCTGCGCCGCGGCGACGTCGGCTCCACCTTCGGCGGCGGCGAGGACGACCAGCTGCCCGCCCGCGGCGCCCTCGGCCTACGCGCAAAGCAGGCGGTCGACGCCGGACTGCTGACGGTGGTTCCCGGATTCCGCACCGCCACCATCGAACCCGACGGCGACAGCGGCCGGGTGGTGTTGGTCTCCGACACCGGGGCCCGCATCGACGACGTCGATCGGGTGGTGGTGCTCACCGGGTTCCGGCCGGACCTGTCCTGGCTGTCGGAGATCCGCCTCGGCCTCGATCCGGTGCTGCAGGCCCCGACCCAGTTGGCGCCGCTGATCGACCCGAACGTGCACTCCTGCGGGACCGTCTACCCGCACGGGGTCGCCGAGCTGTCGCATCCGGAACCGAATGTGTTCCTGGCCGGGATGAAGAGCTATGGCCGCGCCCCGACCTTCCTGGCGATGACCGGGTACGAGCAGGTCCGCTCCATCGCCGCCGCCCTGGACGGGGACCATGACGCCGCGGCCCGGGTCGAGCTGACCCTCCCAGAGACCGGGGTGTGCGGCGGGGCGGGGGTGTTCGACGACCCCGACACCCCGGCCGACGCCGAGGACGCCCCCGCTGGGTGCTGCGCTGCCCCGGATCCGCAGCTGATCACCCTGTCCGCCCGCGCGGGCGGATAACCGATGACGGACACCAGGGCCCTGCCGCAGACCACCCCCACGCTCGATCGGGGTGGTCTGCGGCGGGTCCTGGCGGTGCTGTGCCTGACCGAGATCACCAGCTGGGGCATCCTGTACTACGCGTTCCCGGTGCTCTCGGTGTCCATTTCGGCCGACACCGGGTGGTCCCTGCCGGTGATCGTGGCAGCGTTCTCCCTCTCCCAGCTCGCCGCCGCCCTGACCGGCATCCCGGTCGGGCGGATCATCGACCGAATCGGCCCGCGGGCGGTGATGACCACCGGATCCGTCCTCGCCGTCCCCGCGCTGCTGGTCGTGGCGGCCGCCCTGAACCTGCCGATCTTCTACGCCGGCTGGATCGCGGCCGGGATCGCGATGGGTGCGGTGCTGTATCCGCCGGCGTTCGCCGCGCTGACCCGCTGGTACGGCGACGGCCACGTCAAGGCGCTGATGATCCTGACCCTCGCCGCGGGGTTGGCCAGCACCGTGTTCGCCCCGCTGACCGCGGCCTTGGTGGACCGATATGACTGGCGGGCCACCTATCTCGAGCTCGCCGTCATCTTGGCTGTGGTCACCGTGCCCGGGCACCTGCTGGGGCTCCGTGGGCGGTGGCCGCACCCACCGGCCCCGACCGGGGCGCATCCGGTCGATCACCGCGACGCCTCCCACAGCCGAGCGTTCCTCGCCCTCGTGATCGCACTGAGTTTGGGGGCGTTCGCCGCGTTCGCCGGGGTGTTCAACCTGGTGCCGTTGCTGATCGAGCAGGGCTTCTCCCCGTCCCTCGCGGCTCTGACGTTGGGGTTGGGTGGTGCCGGGCAGGTCCTCGGCCGCATCGGCTACCTGCCGTTGGCGGCGCGCACCACCGCCCGCACCCGGATCGTGGTGATCCTTGCCGCCACCGCCGCGTCTAGGGCGTTGCTCGGGATCGCGTCCACCACCCTCGCGTTGATCTCGGTCGCCATCGGTGCCGGGCTGATCCGCGGGATCTTCACCCTGATCCAGGCGACCGCGATCACCGACCGGTGGGGTGCCACCCATTACGGGCGCCTCAACGGTCTGATGTCCGCGCCGGTCGTCATCGTCATGGCCCTCGCACCGTGGGCCGGAACCGCGTTGTCGGCGTGGACGGGCAGCTACGCCCACGCCTACCTGATCCTCGCCGCCGCAGCCGTGCTCGCCGCCATGGTGGCAACCGCGAGCATCCCCCGCGTGGGCGAAAAGGGTCCAGGGGCAGACGATCCCGCAAGCCAGGACGCGAACTGCCCGAGGTGACTTGACTACTCGCCGTGATCTGCAGGTGGGTCGGCGATGTTGCGGAGCCCACGGCTGTGGTCAACCAGGGTCGGGCGTTTCGCAGCCGCTGTGGATTCACTCGCTTCGGGATTCTCGCCGGCGTGTGCTTCCTCGCAGATTTGCGTCTCCCAGTACGCATCCGATCGTGCCCGCGGCACCCACGGAACGCTCATGCGATGTCCCCTCCGGTGTAGGACGAGAGGAGATCGCTCCACCAGTCACGTATTTCGCGCGGGTGGTGGCCTCTGTTGCCACCGTGCCGTGCCTCATCGGTGTCTTTCCTTTGTACGCCTCGGGGGTGAGTTCTGTCGCCCCCAACGGATCAGGTCGGTGACCTGTGCGGCTCGGCTACCGGACGAGTGGGAGGCATCGCCCGGGGGCGCCCGGATGCACGTCCATTGCCTTAACCGAATATGCGGGGTAGACCTGAGGTACGGATCCACGGCAGACCAAGGTCGAATCGGAAGAGAAGATTCCACCTCTCGGTCGTGGCACCCAGCACGAGTTGTAGGCACCCACGCATAAGCACGGCCCACTAACTGGGCTCAGCGCGGTGGGCCTGCGTCAGGACGAGGGGGTTCTCTGACGCCGAGGCCGCATTTCACCCCGCGCAACCATGCAGCTTGGTAACCAGATGTTCGTGCTCGCGGACGGCGTCCCCCTGATCAGGGGCGCCGTCCGACGTGTGTGCGGTGGGGGTTACGGCAAGATCGCCGTGGACGAGCTGCTCACCAAACCCGCGATCGAGGCCATCTCCTTCGTCGGCTCCACCCCGATCGCGCGGTACGGGGTGGTGATTCGGCCGAATGGCAATAGCGGGCTTTTGAATGTTCTGCGCGGCCTCCGGACGAAGCGTCCGATCTCGTCGAGCGTGCCGGTGGTGCTCGACCGGGTCGCGATGGCTGCCCAAGATCGGCAATGACCGAAGAATCTGCCCTCCGGGCAGCGGTCGATCGGAACGCGTAGGCACCGAAACTCCGCCGAAATGTACCTGCTTTCTGCAAGTGCCGACATAAGGGATTCGATCCGGGGCGCCCGACAATTTCCGGTGTGCGTTGCCTGCTCGCCCACCGGTGTCCGCGATCGCACATCCAGACGAATCATGCCGGCGACATGTCGAACGCCATCCTTCAGCGACGCGATCTGGTGTGCTCGCTGGTCGGTAGGCCTGGGTTCGTGTTGACGCGGCGCCTGACCGGGGATAATCCCTCACCGGGACGGATCAGGCTGCGGGGACGGCCACCGGATGAAGAACCGCATTGGGTCAATCCGTGTATTCGGCGAGACCGCGTGTATTCGGCGCCGGCAGGGGTATCCACCGTTCACGCTGCCCGCGGGATCGTCGGCTGGACCCGCGGCAGCCAGACCCTCTGGCCGCTACCCCTCGGCCGCTGAGGGCCGTCACCGCCGCGCGCGGCCCTGGGGGCGAGTGCACGCCCCCATGCCGCCGCGGCCCGACGTCCCACGAAACACACCCCACCTCATCGCGCAGGCGGCGCCATCGAAGTCGAATCGGCCGTCCACCAACCTCGGAGCGACCTCGTCTTCGAGGATCTCGCCGTGTGGGGCCTCGAGCGCTTGACTGAGCGCGCCTATCTCGTCACGGTGACACCGTTTGAGCTCGGTGAGCTGGACGGTGAGGGTGCTGACGACGCCGCTCGCGGAGTCGTCTCCGATCATGGCCGCTGCCGCTGCCGCTGCCGCTGTGCTGATGGCGGTGTGTTCTGCAGTGGGGAACCTCCACGCGAGCGGATTTGTCGCATTGGCTCATCCCACATTCCCGGGAACGGCGGTGAATTCGAGGGCGGCACTGAAGCAGAGCCCACTCACACCGGCGGGTCCCGAATAATAACCCGGGAGTGCGGGACCAAATCCGACATAACCGCCAGGGTGGGTGACAACGCCCAATCCCGGCGGTACGACGGCGGTCCCTATCCCCGCCGTTGCGAACACCGCGCACGTCCATGCAGGGTCCTTGGCGTCGTCGAGGTACAAAGAGCCCTGGACGCCGGGGGTCGGGTCGCCGCTTATCAACACCGGGTCGGCTGAAGCGAGCCCCGACGAGAGGGCGATCGCTATTGCAAGGCTGACGGAAACACCGACGGCTCGCCACACGCTGTTCATGATTCGATCCCTTCTGATGTACGCCCAGGAGTTCGGCTGCCAACGGTTGGCCCATCCCGCCGGATCCCTTGGACGCGTGGTGGTCTGAAGGCAGTCCTGAGACTGCCGGGGTGAAGATCCGGTGGATCGGATGCAGTCTTATTGATTCGAGGTCCGCTCGAAAAAGGCTCGACAGATTCCGAGCGAAGCCCGATCGCGTGACACGGGCCACACTCCACGCCGGAAAGCCTGATTACCCGGACATTCCGGATGGAAATGCAACGCCACCTGACCCTTAAGCAGACGCTGTTCACCGGCCCCGCCGCATAGCTACCGACCAGCGGCCTGGCACTGTACCCCTGGGACCGGCTGAAGTCTGTGTGCGAGACCGTTCCTAGGGGAGGCCCTGGTACATCGGGCAGGTCCACGATTCGGTCGACGCTATCGCCCCACCGGGTAGGGCCGACCTCGGGAAATGGAGTCGGCTTCAGAACCGGTGAGGCACGGGCGACGCCCGATCCGAGGAGGCTCAGGGGCGGAAGGGCAGCAGATGCGGGGGTCTCCCGAGTGATGTTCTTGTTCATTGTTCTTCCCTTGTCCATGGTCGGCATCGCTGCGGCCGTTATGTGGGTGCTGCAGGGATTCGCGCCCTGGCCGTCCGGTGGTCAGAGGGTGATCTGTGTCGAGGCCTGCGCGGGCTTTGCCGGGTTGCTGTTCTCCCACAGGAAGGTGTACGGGCCGGGCGTGGGTTCGTCCATGACGAAGACGATCCACTCGCCTTCGATCTTGTTGATCGAGGAGACGTTCTCGGAGATGAATCCGCCGCGTTTGTCGCCGCGGCTGGACTGGCCGTCCGGTCCTGTCAGTTCGAAGTCGCCGGGGTTGACATCGGAGAAGCCGCCGGTCGAGCAGCGTCCGCAGTGTGCGTTGATCTTGACCCAGACTTCGTGCTTGTCCTTCTCGCCGGTCTGGTAGCTCGGCCAGAGGAACGCCTCGTCCAGGGTGATCTCCATGTCGGTGCCGAATGTCATCCCGGCCGGGATGCCCCTCGGCTCGATGCTCTCGACGCTGTCGTGTTCGGCGAGCGGGATTCGGGTCTGGTTCTGGTCGGCCTGGCCGTAAACGAGGACGACGCTGTCGACGACGTCGTCGACGTCGGGTGCGTCCGACGGGCTCTTCAGGGAGGCGGTCGCCGTGCCGGACGCTTGTCCGCCGCCGGCGATCTCGGGGCTGTCGAAGGACAGCTTGACCACCGCGCCATCGACCTCGAGGTAGGCCCTGTCGGTGGGGGTGTGGCTGACTCCGACCAGGTTCTTGTAGTTCAGGTCGAAATCGAGTGTCGTCGTGGCATCGTCCGATTTCGCGGTCACCTTGTCGACGGTGATCTCGAAGCCATCGTGCCAGCCGATCTTGTCGATCTCACGCTCGAATGCCGACTGACTTTCTTCCGATGTGGGTTCGGCGGCCGAGGCCAGTGCGGGGAGCAGGAGAGCTGCGGGTACGACAGCACCGATCAGAAGAACCTGGCGAAGGGCGGTGGGCCTCATGGTGAGTCTTTCTTTGACGGGGGTGGCAGGGTTTCCGTGCCGATCAACGCTTACTAGCTTCTCCCGGACGGGCACGGGGAATCGTCGACAGCGGGGTGGAAGTTCCTCACCCCATGGAGTTCGTGCACCCGCTCAACCCGCTTCGTGCGCATCCACGACCCGAGCCCTACACGGACAAAACTCGGGCGAAGACGACTTCCACCCAGGATCAGCGGAGAGACCGGCCCCTCGTCGGCGCGCTCCCCTGTCGAGCTCGTGCCGATCGATCTTCCTGCCGATCATGCTGCAAGGCGTTGTCCCCGAAGTGGTTGCGTTGGATCGCCTGCGGAGCGCCGGATGTCCTGTGCGATCCCGTTGACGGTGTTGTCCTACCGAAATCCGCATTACACCAATATTTTTGGATAACCGTCTCATTCCTGGCGAAGAGAGTGTGCGCCAACGAGTTCGGTGACGCCGCGACACAACAGCGCCGGGCGCGGGCGTATCGATGCCCTGCCGATGCAGGGGTGAGGAACTTCAGACCTGCCGAGGATATCAATTCGCTTCATTTCGCGGGAATCTTGTCAGGACAGCAAAACCGGCAAGCAACACAAGGAGTTTCACATGGCGAACATCAAGAAGCGCACCATCACGGCGATTGCCATTGCAGCCTTCGCGCTGTCGGCGGGTGCGGGAATCGCGTCCGCCGAACCGGCGGCGCCCGGCGGCGCCGGCGGCAGCGCCCCGGGCGCACCGGGTGTCGGTGCACCGGGTGTCGGCGCCCCCGGTACCGGCGGTGACGCGCAGAGCAACGCCGAGAGCGGCAACGCCAATGCCGGTGACGGTGGTGCCGGTGCCCCCGGAATTTCCTTCGGCGGTCCGACCATCGGACTGAACAACGGCAACGGCAACGGCAACAGCGACGCGGGCAGCGGCGGCGACGGCGGCAACGCACGCTCCGGTGACGCCACCACGGGCCCGACCACCGGCGGCGGCGGGTTCGGCGGCTGGGGCCTCGGAGGCGACGGTGCGGGCGGCAACGGTGGAGTGGCCCCCGGAGGCGACGGCGGCACCATCAAGCAGGCACCTGCGCAGGGCGGCGGCAACGGCCCCTGCTTCATCCCGATTCCGTTCGTCTGCTGATCGCGATCTCCTGCCCGGAAGGGATCGCGAACTCGACAGGGCCGGCCCACGGAGACACGGGCCGGCCCCGTGGGGCACATGCGCGCAGGGACCTGCGGCGAGTCCTTCCACCCGAGAACACCGGGTTATCGAGGACATCGGGACAGTGGTGCGCTGCCCGCTCTGACTCCGTCACCGTCGATCACACCAAGCACGGCACGGCGGCGTATCACCCCGAAGACGCTGTGTCGAAACTCCCCTTCCGCATCGACCACTCCGGCTCCACCGCCGGGGATCATCTTTCGTCCTCATCCTCGAGCCCGCGACGCGCGCCACAGCTCGACCGGCCGGTAACAGGTAGGTGGGACGGACCAGTGCCGCTCCCCGTCGCCGCAGACCACCGACTTCCCGATCCGCCGGGGCGCCCAATCGAAGCACTTTCTCGGGATCGACGGTGAGTACACAGGCGGAAATCTGATCTCGGCGATATCCGTACCGTTCCGGACCGTTCCGGGACGCCCCAGACCTCTCACGACCTCATCACGCAAGGAGTTTGACCATGTCGAACACTATGAAATTCGCTGTCCCGCTGATCGCCTTCACCGCAGTTGCCCTGTCCGTCGGTGGGGGAATCGCCGGCGCGGCAACCAACGACAGCGACCCGCGGGAGAGCTACAGCTGGGCAGTGCCGCCACAAGCTACCGCGCCCGAGCCCTCGGCTGCGCCGCCCGAACCGACCGTCTCCGTCGCCATCCCCGGTGTTTCCCTCCCCGGGATCACCGTCGGTGCTGTCGGTGTCGGCACCGACGGGATCGCCTTCCCGGGCCCCACCATCGGCCTGCCCGATCCCCCGGAGATCCCGTAACCGCTCCATCCTCTTCTGTGCGACAACCTCTTTCATCCTCAGATGCCGCGGTTCGCGGCGACAGTCCCACTTCCCGCCGTTCACCTGGTGCTGCGGACGAGGACCGGATGGCCCGGCATCGGGCACCGGCTCTCCGGGCAGATTCGGGGCTCGCGGCTCGCTCCACGAGTGGCCGCGCCCGGGGACCGGGTCGTTCCCGGGCGATGCGGTCGCCAGGTACGAGCTTTACCGCTGGTCGGTGGTGGTGCCCGCGGATCTGGTGTTGCGGTGGGTTCGACGGTAGCGGCGGCGACGGCCGATGCGGGCGGCGCCGATGGCGGCGGCGACCCCGGCTCCCGCCGCGACTGCCGCACAGACCACCACGGTGGTGGTGGTCGGTGGGCGAGCGGTGAGAATCCAGAGGGCGCCGACGATCACGGCGCCGAGCACGCCGGCGGTGACGGCGGCACCGAGGATTCCGGTGATCCGGCCCCGGCCCCGGCGCAGCGAGCGTAGGAACGATTCGAGGTAGGCCACGGCGAACAGGGCCAGAGCGGCGAGTCCGACGGCGGCCGCGGTGGTGGTCGCCGGCTGCGTGGTGCGGACCGGAAACGTCCACGTTTCGAGCACCTGTCCGGCCTGGAGCAGGGTCAGGGTTCCGGTGAGAGTTCCGGCCACGAAGTACTGTCCGCCGAGTGGGGGCAGTGTCGCGGCCGCGGCACCACCCTGGTTGATCAGGGGTGCGGCGGCGGTGTTCTTGACCGGGATGTCGAGGACGTCGAGGGCCAGGGTCGCGGCGTCGGCGAGTCCGGCACCGGCCACCGTCACCGGTATCGGCGCGGTCAGATCGAGGGGGACGGGCGCACCGCCGGCCGGGTCCGCGCCGGCGACGGTGACAGTGCCGATCGGGGGCACATCGGTCGGGGGCGCACCGAGACCGAGCAAGGCGACCAGGACGGTGATGGCCGCGAGGGCGGCGGCGATGAGCAGCGGAATGCGGGGGGAGGGGAGCTTCACGACCGTGCGGACGTTGACGAGGTCGGCGCCGGAGACGTCGGCCAGGCGGGCGCCGCGGGCGTGGACGGTGATCGACGGGCGCACCGTCGGCGGCGGCTCGGTGGCACGCGACCCGGGTGCCGGCGCGGTGGGTGAGGCGGTCGGATCGTTGGGTCCGGTCGGTGCCGTCGGGTCGGTGGTTGCTGCCGGGTCGGCCCGGTGCGATTCGGTGCCGGGAGAGCCCGGGACGGGCCGGCGGGGTGCGGCGTGGGGGCGGGTCAGCGGCAACGGGGGATGGTCGTCGCTGTCGGTCATAGTCGGGGTGTGCGGGGGGCCGAGACCGGTGGCCGAGACGATGGTGTCGGCTCCCATCACCGGGATGCCCTCGGTAGTCAGCCACCCCGGACCCCACCGTCCGGTGGAGGCGCAGGCCAGCGCGATCCCGAAGGACTCGGCGGACGGGTAGCGCAGGGTCGGATCCGTGGCCAGTCCGCGCATGACGACGTCGGCGATCGAGTCGGGGACCGCGGGGGCGGTCTCCTGCAGCGGGGTGGGGTCGTCGAAGGCATGCATGAACAGCAACGCCATCGCGTCGTCGGCGGCCGGGAACGGCAGTTCCCCGGCGAGGAGTTCGTAGAGCATGGTGGCGAGGGCGTAGACGTCGGTGGCGGGGGTGAGCTCGCCGCCGCGGGCCTGTTCCGGCGCGATGTAGGAGGGGGTGCCGAGCACGTCGCCGGCCTTGGTCGCCAGGGTTTCGTTGCCGCCGATGACCTTGGCGATGCCGAAGTCGGTCACCTTGATCGCCCCCGAGGCGGCGAACAGCAGGTTTTCGGGTTTGATGTCGCGGTGCAGGATGGACCGGTTGTGGGCGGCGGTCAGCCCGGCGGCGCAGGCCAGGGCCACCGCGACGGCGGCATGCGCGTTGAATCCGGTGCGGGTGAACCGGTTCCAGACGGTGCCGCCGGGGAGCAGTTCCATGACCAGCAGGCACAGGCCGTCGTGTTCGACGAAGTCGTAGACGGGCACCACGTGCGGGTGGTCGAGGGAGGCGAGCAGCCGGCCCTCGGCGGTGAACCGTCGCCGGATGCCCGGGTCGGTGGCGAAGGCGGGCGGGAGTTGTTTGATCGCGACCGGGCGTCCGAGTGCGCGGTGTTGTCCGGCGAGTACGACTCCCCATCCGCCGTGGCCGAGTTCGCCTCCCACCTCGTACGCGGGGAGGGCGGCGGCGACACGATCGATGTCGGTATCCATGTTCCGGTCCGGTCAGGGGGTGGGTCGGTCGGTGAAGGGGCGGGTGTCCGGCGGCCGCACCGGGGCAGGGGTGCCCGGCGAGAACCGGTCGGTGGCGGCGTCACCGATCCGCCCGGTCCGTTCGTCCTCGTCCATAACGTCTTCGTCCATGATGTCTTCGTTCTCGTCCATCTCGTCGCCGAAGTCCTCGTTCAAGTCGTCCGCCGTGTCCGGGGTCGGGGTGAGGTAGCCGAGCAGGAAGAAGCCGGCCGCGAACCCGCCGGCGAGGAGCAGCCACCGATCCAGGGTCGGCACCCACACCCGGGTCGCCGACAGTGTGAAAGCGAGCACCAGCCCGATCCCGATGCCCGGGGTGAGCAACCGCAGGCCGCGCCGCCACCGGTTCTCGTGCAGCCGGCGCCGGGCGATGCCGAGAGCGGCATCGAGTACCGCAAGCGCGGTGAGGATTGCCAGGGCGAGCCCGAACAGCCCGTACACCGACACCATTGAGCCGCGCACATCGGTGACGGTGGCCGTCTCGGCGAGGACGGCACCGTCCCCGCCGGTGACGGTGACAGTCCCGTTGATCAGGCCTGTGGCCTGACCGTCGAGCCCGGACAGGTCGAGCTCGAAGTCGAGGGCCTGGGTCTGTCCCGGCTCCACGGTCAATCCGACCGCGGTGTGATAGGAGAAGAATGTCAACCCGAGGACGTGCCCGGACAGGTCGACCGCAGCGACGGTCACCGGGGTCGCGGTGTCGTTGTCGAGATTCACCTTCACCTGAGCCGGGCTGTGCGGGTCGAGACGGACCGGATTGGTCGGGCTGGCGGTGGCGATGTCCTGACCGTTGACGGTCACCGTCATCCCCACCGACTCTGCTGCACCGGCGCCGGGAGCGACGAGTATCACTGTCCCGACGGCAATTACGAGCGCAACCATCCACCGCATGATCATGATTCCTCCCCGCGGCCCGGCTGTGGAGTCAGAAGGCGTCGACGGTAAATCGACAGACCTACGAGTAGGAAGAACACGATCACCACGGCGGTGGCGGTGGACCCTGTGGCTTGACTGACGAGCACGACGTCCAATGGCGCGGCGAACGTGGGGCCACAGTCGGCTGACACGTCGTGTCGTCCGACCTCGGCGCCCACCGCGCGTAGCGGTGCCCTAAAGACGCCGGTGTCGTCGGCGCGAATGTCGCCGACTCGCGCACCATCGACCGAGAGTAGTACCTCAGCGTCCGGGGGACATCCTGATCCGGCCAGGGTCACTGCGTCGCCGGGTTCCACGGCCGCAGCGGTGAACACCAGACCGGGCTCTTGCGGTGGTGGAACCGCGTCAGGGACGACAGCAGGAGGAGTGCTCAGGCTGGGCACTTCCGGTAGTAGGACGAACGGCCCGGGAACCGTGAACTCGTCTCCTGGCCCCGGCATCGGTAACCCCGGGATCTCCCGCACAGGAGTACATCGCGCAGGGTCGGTGCATCCCTCCGGCCGTCGAATCTCCGGTGTACACGGCGGGCTGCAGGGGTCCTCACCTTTCCGGGTCAGTGGTTCGCGGGGTATGTCGATATCGCAGGGGAGCGCGTTCGGCCCGCAGATGTCGCCGCCGGTCCGGTCCAGTGGTTCGCGGGGTATGTCGATATCGCAGGGGAGCGCGTTCGGCCCGCAGATG